>CAZOFL010000068.1:0-12870 GCA_964579035.1 uncultured Natronomonas sp.
TTTCCCCGGCGGCTCGCTGCGGTGATACTCCAGTGAATCCTCGTCCAGTCCCATAAAAATACGCCGGACGTGCAGCCTAATGAGTGATCGTATCTCGACCGTGGAGTGTGTCGCGTTCCCGTCGCAGGGAGTTCAATGCCAGCGGTCGGCAACCACGTTGACATCCTCCCCGCCCTGCAGGGCGGGGCTTTCTCCTTGCAGTTCCGTAGCGACTGGCGAAACGATCCGGATCGATCGGAACAGACACACCTCGACTGCGATCCTCGAGTATCTCGATTCGGCAAAGAGAGTCGTCGTGACGGCGCCCGCGCTCGGCGTCGAGCGGTTCCGACTCGCCTCCGGCGACTGAGGGCGTCTCAGAAGGCACCGGGGCGGCCAAAGCGCGCCGGCGCACCGATGACACACAGCCGCGAATGGTTTATTTCGGGTGGCGTGAATTTTCGAACGTGCAGTACACCCGCGAGGCAGCGATAAACGGTGCGGTCGTCGCCGGGGGGTTCCTCGCTGCGACGACCCTCGTGACCGGGTTGCTCCCCACACCGGTGTTCGACCGGTACGTTCCCCGATCGCCGGCGGACGTGCTGTTCGCCCTGTCGACGGCGCTTCTGCTCGGCGTGTACACGACCCAGACGTGTACCCGGATCGATTGCTCGAGTAGCCTCGCGGCGTACGCGAGCGGTCTCGGCGGATACTTCGCCGTCGCCTGTCCGTACTGTCTTCCGGTGATCGAAGCGACCGTCAGCGTCCAGTTGATCGCGGCGTATCTCGTTCCGGTTCGGCCGGTCGTGGGGGTCGCGTCCGTCGGGGTGCTCGCCGGCGTGATCGCCGTTCGTCAGCGGCGCCTCGTGACCGAGGGCCCGGCCGTCCCGGACGTCGAGTTGCGCTGTCCGACGTGTGGGGCGTTGCTCAAGCGGGTGGAGTCCAAACCGGACCCCGAGTTCACCGGCGGTCGGGGCCGGATGGACGTCACATGTCCCGGGTGTGACGCCGCGCTCGTGGTGTTCATCGAGGCCGTTCCCGGCGAGGTCGTCGACGTCCGAAAGCGCGTCGAACACGCCCTGGAGGACGGCGACGGGCCGCCGACCCCGTACTCGCTCAGCCCGGCAGAGGGTTTCGAGAAGTGATCGACGGATACGGCCCACCGGGCAGTGCCGGGAGTCCCGCTCGCGGCCATCGAGGCGCCCGGTTGGAATGTGCCTGCCCCCAACGGCCTTCCCCGAGTTCGGAAGGTGTCGAACGGGAGACGGAGTCTCTCGTGATCACGAAAATCCCCGATTTCCGCGATTTTCAAACCAGCGACACGCTCTTTTGGACATCGCGGAGCTTCGCTCCGCTCGCTGACGAGACGCTTCGCGTCTCGGATCACTCGACCCCGAGGCGGTTCAGGGCCGAGACACCAAAACCACGGAGAGGGCGGCGGCCGTCACGGCGAAGGCGGCGAGCACCCCGAACATGACCGACACGGAGGCGTACGTGAGGACCGCCCCGGTGATCGCGGCGCCGAGCGCGCCGATCCCGAAGATGGCGAGGTAGGTGTAGCCGAACGAAAGGCCCCGCGAGCCGGGCATCGAGTATTTCGCGATCGTCGCCTGCGTGAGCGGCTGCATCGCAAACAGCGTAAACCCCAACGCGACGCTGACGGCGAGCAGTCCCCACAGGCCGAGTCGCGCCGCCGGGACGAACGCGAGCGCGATGATCGACAGCGTCGATAGCATGAGTATCAACCCCCGGTCCGGTTCGATCCGCTCCGTGAGCCGGCCGCCGAGATACTGCCCCCCGATCCCGACGGTGAGCAACCCGGCATAGAGGTAGCCAGCCAGATCGAACTCCTCGGCCAGCGGGCCGTCGGGATCGAAGAACCCGGGGCGGACGTCGCCGACGGCCGCGGTCAGGAAGTCACCAAGCAAGTCGGGCAGAAACGTCAACGCGCCCCGGTAGTACAGCCCGTTCAGCGAGACGATGACGAACACCAGCGCAAACCCGGCGGTGAACAGCCGCCGGCTGTCGCCGACGAACTCGGCGAGCGACGACGGGCCGCCGCGCCCGCCGTCGGTGTCGGCCCGGCCGTCGATCGCGGCCCTCGGGTCGAAGCGGATCCGAAGCCCGACGGCGGCGGCGACGAGCGCCGGAACCGCAAGCAGGACCGTGACGGTCTCCCACCCGAACGCGAGCAACAACAGCGCGGTCACGAGGGGGCCGCCGGCGATCCCGACGTTGCCCGCCATTCCGTGGTAGGCGAAGCCGCGGCCGCGCTGTTCGACGCCGTTGCTTATCAGTGTCAGACCGGCGGGGTGATAGACGCTCGCGCTCAGTCCCCACAGCGCGAGCGCGGCCGCGACGCCGACGATTCCGGAGGCGACGCTCAAGATGAGAAACGACAGCCCCATGCCGGCCAGGCAGCCGACGATCAGCGTCCGGGAGCCGTATCTGTCGACGAGCAGCCCGCCCGGCAGCGCGCCCGCCCCGAAGAGGGCGTAGCCGATCGAGACGACGGTGCCCAAAAGCGCCGCCGTGGTCGAAAACTCCAGAAGCCAGATCGTCATGAGAATCGGGATCGACAGCTCGTAGACGTGGACCATCATGTGGCCGACCATCACGAAACCGACGATCGATCTGTCGTTTCGCTCCACGGTCGCGCTACCCGGGTCGCCGTGTTAGGCGTTCGGTTTCGGTCCGGGGACGGGCCGGCTCAGAGCCCGCCGATCCCGCCGCTCACGAGTCGGAGCCCGACGACGGCCAACAGCCCCAGCACGGCCCCCCGGCGAAGGCGCTCGGAGGCGCGGCCGCGCAGTCGCCTGCCGACCGCGACGCCGACGAGTGCCGGCACGGCGGCCAGCGCCGACGCCACGACGACCGTGAGATCGGGATACAGCCCGAGCGCCGCCGCCGCGCCGACCCGGAGCCCGTTGATGCCGACGAACACCAGGGCGATGACGCCGACGAACACGGCGTGTGAGAAGTCGTACTGCCGGACGTAGGCGACGAGTTGGACGCCGACGTTCGTCGCCCCGAACAACAGCCCCGAAACCGCGCCGATCGCGGCCATCGCCGGCGTCGTCGCGGCGATATCGCCGCTGGTCAAGCGCCCGGGGATGGGGAGTGTGACGAGCCGCTGTGCGGAGACGACGAAAGCCAGCGAAACGAGGCCCAACCCGATCCGAAGCGGTGCCTCAGGAAGCGCATCGAGAACCGCCATCCCGACGATCGTCCCGGCGGTCGCGGCGACGATCAGCGGGGCGAACCGCCGGCTGCACCGCCGAAGCGCCGCACTCGAGAGTTCCGAGAGCAGCGAGACGTTGACCGCGAGGATCGGGATGATCATGAAAACGACCGCGACCGCGGGGTCCAGCACCGAGGCGAGCCCCATCGTGCCGACGACGGCGAAGCCGAACCCCGCGACCCCGTTTACCGCACCGGAGAGCGCGACGACCGCGGCAGCGACGAGGACAAACTCCGGCGTGAACGGGAGCGACACGGCCGCATCTACGGGCGAGCAGTATAAGTATCGATCCGGGGAATCCGTCCGGGTCACACACCCGGGTGAACGGTTTTATTCCGTCGACCCGTCGTTGTGGTATGGACCACGTCCCGGAGTTCTCGTTGCCCAACGTCGCCGTCGGACCGGACCCCTACTCGATTTCGGATCGCCCGGATGACGTCCGGTTCGTCGTCCTCTTCTTTCAGCGCGACGACTACTGTACGAACTGCAGAAAACAGGTTCAGGCGCTCGCTGACGCGGTCGAGGAGTTCGCCGCCCGCGACGCCGAGATCGTCTCGGTTCTCCCCGAACCGGAGGCCACGGTCGCGGAGTGGCAGGAGCGATACGGTCTCCCCTATCCGCTGTTGGCGGACCCGGACGCGAGCGTCGGCGACGCGTACGACCAGCCGGTCCGCTTCGGCATCCTCGGGAAACTGAGCGACTTCTTCGGCCGGATGCCGACGGTCGTGATCGTCGATAGGCGGGGCGAGGAGCCCGAGGTCGCCTACGTCCACCAGGGAACGTCGACGTTCGACCGACCGGAGATCGACGAGGTGCTCGCGGAACTGGACGAACTGCGCGACGGCGAGAAGATCAAACCCGAGTGAGGAGGTTCCGACCGGCTGAACTACCCGACGTGCGCGCCGGCGAGTGAAACGGTACGGGACGCGGCGTCGTAGCCCGCGTCCGAGAGCCCCTCGTCGAGGGCGAACACCGTCTCGCCGAGCATCGCCATCGCCGCCTCGCCGCCGACCGCCGACACGTCGCGGATCGCCTCCTCGACGCGGGGCGTCAGAAGGTCCGCTTCGCGGGCGAACCGCCGCGAGGACTCCATGAACGTCTCCATCGTTGGCTCGGCGACGAGCGCCGACAGCGCCCGGTTGCCGGCCGCGGTCAGTTCCTCGGTGTCGCCGCCGATGACCGACTCGGTCGATACCTCGCCGAAGCTGACGTACTCGATCGGCCGTCGCTCCGGAACGCCGTCCATCGCGCCGTGGGCGGGCGCGCCGGGTTCGAGCCGGATCGGGACGCCGCCGCGGGCCTGGGCGACGACATCGCCGAGGCCGGTCCCGGCCTGTACCTCCGCGCCGTGTGCGACCGTGACGAGTTCGTTCTCCGAGAGCCCCCGGTCGAAGACGGCGTTCGTCGCGAGCGCGGTCCCGAGTGCGGCCGCCCCGGAGACGCCGAAGCCGGCCCCGAGCGGGAGGTCGGTTTCGACCACGACGCGGGCGGTGGCACGCAACGCGTCGAGAACGCGATCGACGGCTTCGATCGTCGCCGAGGCACCGTTGAGCTCGAGCCCGTCGCCGGGTTCGAGCCGGACGGCGACCCCGTCGTCGATGGCGATCCCGGCACCGCGGGAGCCGGCTTTCGTCGGATCGTCGTCCGGATGGGCGCTGAAAAACCCGGTCATGTGACCGGGGACGAACGCCCGCGCCGAATCTGCCATGGCGTGCGATGGGAGACGAACCGTGTTAAGTCTTACAAAGCTCGGGAGGGCGGCCTATCCGCGCCCTCCGGCGAGTCCGTCGGCGAATCTCCCGGGCGACCCGGCCGGAACGCCGGGCCCGAAACACTCGGGGACTGGCGTCAATGGCGGCGTCCGTTATCGTCGTTCGCCCGGGGACACGGCCTCGGATGGCTGGAAAGATAAACGGTTTTGAGGTGGGTCGCTCAAGATTGCCGTAGTGAACCCCCGTGGCTGACCAAACACAGACGGCGGCTTCCGGCGGCACGTTGCTCGTCCCCGTCGGCGAGTCGGTTACGCTGCGGAACACGGTCGCCTACGCGCTGGAAACCGCCACCGACGAGGGGATGGAGGCGGTCCACTTCGTGGCGCCCGTCGCGTGGCACGACGTCGGCGACGTGGAAACGGAAGTGCGCGAGCGGACGCAGGCGCTTCTCGAACGCGTCTCGGTGTGGGCCGAGGAGGACGCGCCGGCTGACAGCCCGACCGTCGACGTCTCGCTTCTCGGCGCCGAGGAGTACCTGTTCAGTCCCGACGACTACGCGGCGGTGTTGGCCCGTTACGCCGACGACCACGGCATCGAACGGATCGTCGTCGATCCCGAGTACAACCCCGGCGGAAGCCTCCCGCTGTTGCGGCCCATGGAAGTCGCCCTCGCGAAGCGTGGCTTCGAGGTCCGCGAGGCGCCCGCCAGTAGACCGGTCCGCCGCTCGCCGCTGAACCGGGCGGGTGGCGTGATCCAGTTCGGGGTGCTGTTCGGCGTCTCGTTTCTGTTCTACCAGCTGCTCGGCGGGTTCGTGATCGTCACCGGCGACAGCTTCGATCTGTTTTACGAGCTGATCTCGGGATCGATCGCCGCCGGAATCGTCGCCGGAACGCTGTACACGGTGGCGCTTTCCGGTAGGGTCCGACCGGCCCGCCTCGGCATCCAACTCGTCAGGCTCGCCATCTACGTCCCGTATCTGCTCTACGAGATCATCAAATCGAACGTCCTCATCACGTTCATCATCCTCCACCCGCGGCTGCCGATCGACCCCCGGATGACGAAGGTCCGATCGGCGGTGTGGGGCGGGGCCGCGATGACGACGCTCGCAAACAGCATCACGCTCACGCCGGGAACGCTCACCGTCCGGACCGAGGGCCAGTACCTCCACGTCCACGGGCTGTTCGGAAGCGCTCGGGCGGGGCTCGCCGACGGCGCGCTCGAACGCGCCGTCCGGTTCGTCTTCTACGGGCGAAAGGCCGCCGCGATCCCCACGCCCGAGGAGCGCGGCGACTACGAGGAACTGCAGGGGCCGGAGGCGGCTGGCGAAGCGACGGCCGGTGTTGTGACCGACGGGGAGGGGTCGGCGTAATGTTGACGACCGCTTTCCTCGCCACCGCGGCGACGCTCGTCGTGCTCGCCATCGCCGTGCTCTATCGAGCGATCGTGGGCCCGACGATGCAGGATCGCGTCATCGCCGTCAACGTTCTCGGGACGAACACCGTCGTCATCCTGGCGCTGCTTGCGGTCGCACTGGACAGCGAGTCGTTCCTCGATATCGCCCTCGTCTACGCGCTGTTGAACTTCCTCATGGCCGTCGCTATCTCGAAGTTCACGGTCAAGCGGGGTGACATCATATGAACGAGTTCCGGTTGGGTGCGATCCTCGTCCTCCTCGCGGGCGGCGTGTTCTTCACGTTCGTCTCCGCCGTCGGCGTCATCCGGTTGCCGGACGTGTACACCCGCGCCCACACCGCCTCCCAGACGGACACCCTCGGTGCGGGACTGGTCGTGACGGCCGTGGTGCTCGCTTACGGCGTCGAAACGGAGGTTATCAAGGCGGTGTTACTGCTCGTGTTCATATTCATCACCAACCCGACCGCGGCGCATGCGGTCGCACGCGCGGCGTACGAGGAGGGAATCGAACCGTGGACCGAGGGGGACGAGCGCCGATGAGTGCGGTCGGGTTCGCCCTCGCGGCGTTCGTCATCGTCACCGCCGTCGCCACCGCGCTGTTGCGCGATACGCTCGCCGCGATCATCCTGTTTGCCGCTTACAGCCTCGGAATGGCGCTGTTCTACACGCTGTTGCTCGCCCCCGACGTGGGGCTCACCGAGGCGGCGATCGGGGCCGGAGTGACGACGATCCTGCTGCTCGTGACGATCGCGAAGACGACGCGGCCGAGGGCCGAGGAGATATTCGCCTCGGTGAACTGGCCCGCCGCGACGGTCTCGGTCGGGTTGGCGGCGGTCCTCCTCGTCGTCACCGGGTCGATCCCCGTCGAGAACTTCCTCGGCGAGGCGACGCCGGCGACCGGGGCGGCCGGAACGCCCGGCGAGGGGGTCACGGGGCACTATCTCGCCGCCGCGTACGAACAGACCGGCGTCACGAACGCCGTAACGGCCGTTCTCGCGGCCTACCGTGGCTTCGACACCTTCGGGGAGGCCGTCGTGGTCTTCGCCGCGGGCGTCGCCGTCGTCGTCGTGCTCCGCCGGGGTGAGTTCCTGTGAGCGACGCCGATCGGACGGTGGACCCCGTCCGCCCCTACACCGAAAGCGAGATCATCATGACCGCGGTCCGCATCGTCACGCCGTTCGTGTTGACGTACGGGTTGTTCATGACGTTCCACGGCGCGGACTCGCCGGGCGGTGGGTTCCAAGGCGGCGCGCTCGTCGGCGTCGTCGTCCTCATGTTGGCGTTCGCGTTCGGGATCCAGCCGACCCGCGAGTGGGTCGGAACCGGGCTGATGACGGGGCTCGCGGCCGGCGGCGTCATCGTCTTCGTCTCCGTCGGCCTGGGGACCCTCGCATTGGGTGGGAAGTTCCTCGAGTACGGCCTGTACGAGCCGTTTATCGGCCCGGACGCGACGAAGTGGGGGATGGAGGCGATCGAGATCGGCGGCGTCGCCGCCATCGTCTCCGGCGTCATTATGGGGCTGTTTTTCCTCACTGCCGCCGGCTACGACCCGGACGGAGGTGAGGACGCGTGACGGCCGCCGCCCTCCTCGCGGGGCCGGAGCCGTTCGCGCTCGTCCTCGATGCCCTCTCGACGCGGTACGCCTACGCGACGTTCTCGATCGTGCTCGCGGTCGGGTTGTACATGATGATCGCGAGTTCCAACCTCGTCAAGAAGGTCATCGGCCTGAACCTGTTTCAGAGCGCGATCTTCCTGTTTTTCGTCGCGACGGCGTACGTCCAGGGTGGGGCAGTCCCCGTTATTCCACGGGAGGGCGGCGCGGTCGGCGAGTACGCCAGCCCGCTGCCGCACGTGATCGTGTTGACCGCCATCGTCGTCGGCGTCAGCCTCACCGCCGTCGCCTTGGCGTTGATCGTCCGGCTGTACACGGAGTACGGGACGCTGGACGAGGGGACGATCCGGGAGGTCATCCATGAGTAACCCCGAACTCGCCCTCCTCGTCGCCGTGCCGATCCTGGCGGCGACGCTGCCGCTTTTGACGGGGCTTCGGTTCGATTCGGTCGGCTGGCCGATCGCCGCAGTCACCGCGCTCCTCCAGGTCGCCCTCGCCGGCTACGTCGCGGTGACCGTCGCGGCCGGCGGCCGGTACGTCCACAGCCTCGGAGGCTACCCCCGCGAGTACGGCATCGAGTTGGTCGCCGACGGGCTCTCGGCGGCGGTCGTCCTCCTCGTCGCCGTCGTCGCGCTCGTCGTGTTGGGGTACGCCCGGCGCGGCGGCCCCCGCCGGAACGCTTTCTACAGCGCCTACCTCCTGCTCTGTGGCGGCCTGATGGGCGTCGGGCTCACCGGCGACGTGTTCAACATGTTCGTCTTCCTCGAGATCGTCGGGCTGGCGACGTACGCCTTGGTCGCCGCCGACCGATCGGGGCGCTCGGCGCTCGCGGCGCTGAAATACCTCATCATCGGCACCGCGGGCGCGTCGCTGTATCTCGTCGGCGTCGGCTACGCCTTCGTCGCGACGGGGACGCTGAACATGGCGGAACTGTCGACGGCGATCCCCGAGACCGTCGGCTACGCCGACCCCCTCATCATCGCTTCCTTCTGTTTTGTCGCCGTCGGCCTCTCGGTGAAGGCGGCGATCTTCCCGCTGCACACGTGGATGCCCGACGCCTACGCGGAGTCCCCCGACACGGTGACGGCGTACATCTCGGGGCTCGTCTCGACGCTCGGGGCGTACGCGCTGGCGCGGCTCATCTACACCGTCTACACGCCCGCGTTCTTCGAGGCGGTGCCGCTCGCCGGCGACGCCATCGTGGCGCTTGCGACCGTCAGCATCGTCGCCGGCTCCGTGCTCGCGGTGGTCCAACCCGACGTAAAGCGGATGCTCGCGTACTCCTCGGTCGCCCAGTTCGGGATGGTCGTCGCCGCCTTCGGCCTCGCGACCGAGCAGGCGCTGTTGGGCGGCATCATCCACCTCGTCGGCCACGGCCTCATGAAGACCGGACTGTTCCTCGGCGTCGGCGTCCTCGCGACCGCCTACGGCGTCCGGACCGTCGGCCAGTACGCCAACCTGGGGTATCGCTCGCCCGTGACGGTCGCGTCGATGGGACTGCTGTTGCTCGCGTTGGTCGGTATCCCGCCGTCGATCGGCTTCCTCGGCAAGTGGTACATCGCCTGGGGGGCGATCGAGGCCGGCGCGCCGATCGTCGCCGCCGTGATCTTCTTCAGCACGCTGTTGACGCTTCTGTACGTCGCCCGCCTGCTGGAGACGATGTACTTCCGGCCCGCAGAGGGGGTCGACGGGGCGGTTCCGGCCGGCAACCGCGGCGTCCGATTGCTCTCGGACGGCGGGCCGGCGGCCGACGGCGACCGACCGGTGTCGTTCGGGATGGTGTTCGTCGTCGCCGCCGTCGCCGTCGCCGCCGTCGCGCTCGGGTTCGCCGGGCCGGCCTTTGAAGCGTTCCTCGACCCGTTCTTGGAGGCCGCGCTATGATGGACAACTTCCCGCTTTACGCCGTGTTGGTATCGTTCCTCGGAATGTTCGGCATCTTCGCGGCCCACCGCCGGCCGAACGTTCGCGAGGCCGTCACGGTCGTCACCGCGGTCGCGAAGTTCGGGATCGTCGCCGCGATGTTGCCGGGGATCCTCGAGGGGGAGACGTACGCCTTCTCCTCGGGGGAGTTCGTCGCGGGGATCGAGTTCGTCCTTCGGGCCGACCCCCTCGGCATGCTGTTCGCCTCGCTGGCAAGCCTGCTGTGGATCGTCACCTCCTTTTACAGTATCGGCTACATGCGCGGGCTGGGCGAACACGGCCAGACCCGGTTTTTCGCCTCCTTCGCCGCCTCGCTGTCGGCGACGATGGGGATCGCCTTCGCGGGCAACCTTGTGACCATCTTCCTGTTTTACGAACTGCTCTCCGTCGCGACGTACCCCCTCGTCGCCCACGACGAGACCGACGAAGCGCGCTCGGCCGGCCGGAAGTACCTCGCCTACACGATGTTCGGCGGCGGCGTCCTCGTGCTCGCGGGCACCGTGTTGGTCTTTTGGCTCGCCGGAACGGTGACGTTTACCCCCGGCGGGATCGAGGGCCTCGCCGAGGTCGCAAACTCGGACGAGTCGATCGTCCAGGTCGCCTACCTCCTTTTGGCGGTCGGCTTCGGCGTCAAGGCCGGCCTGATGCCGTTACACCAGTGGCTGCCGGTCGCGATGGTCGCGCCGACGCCCGTCTCCGGGCTGCTCCACGCCGTGGCGGTCGTCAAGTCGGGGGCGTTCGGGGTCGCCCGCGTCACCCTCGACGTGTTCGGCCCGGAGGTCGCCTACCAGATCGGGATGGGGGTCGCGATCTCCTCCGTGGCCGCCTTTACGCTGCTTGCGGCCTCCGTCATCGCGATCCGGAAGGACCATCTGAAACAGCGTCTCGCCTACTCGACGGTCTCACAGCTCTCCTACATCGTGTTGGGGCTGGGGATCTTCGGATGGTACGGCCTGATCGGCGCGCTGTTGCACATCCCCGCCCACGCGTTCATGAAGCTCACCCTGTTTTTCTGTGCCGGCGCGATCCACGTCGAGACCCACACCGACTACATCTCGAAGATGGCCGGGATCGGCAAGCGGATGCCGGTCGTGTTGGGGGCGTTCACGCTCGCGGCCGCCGGAATGGCCGGCATTCCGCTGTTTGCGGGCTTCGTCTCGAAGTACTACCTCCTCATCGGCGGCATCGAGATGGGGGCGGCGTTCACGCCGGTCGGCTACTACCTCGCCGGGGCGCTTCTCGTCTCCGGCGTGCTCAACGTCGCGTACTTTTGGCCGGTCGTCTACACCGCTTTCTTCGAGGCCGAGGACGACCACGACGCCAAACCGCTCGTCGACTACCGGGCCGGCGGCGAGCGCCGATCGACGCTCACGGCGGCCGACGGCGGCGAGGCCGCAGGTCGAGCCTCGTCGGACCTCGCCTCGGACGGCGGCCGTCCGGTCGACGACGCCGGGGACGACGATTCCGAGGACGACGCCGACACCGAGGGCACGGCCGAATCCGAGGACGGGGCGAGCGGGGAGAACGGCGCGGACCCCGACGTCGACCCCGGCGACCTCCGGCCGGATTTCTCGGGATCGACGGAGCGTCGCGATTACAGCGAACCGGCACCGCTCGTCGACGGCGAGTACGCGGTCGATCAACACCCCAGCGATCACGTGACGCCCGACGAGGAGGGGACGGGAGACGGTGGGGATGACTCCGACCGCGCACGCGACGATCACGATGCACACGACGACCACGACGACCACGGCCACCACGGCGGGCCGCCGCCGGGCGGGTGGCGACGGCTCACCGCCGCCGAGGCGTTCCGCGGCGAGGAGACGACGTGGTTCATGCTCGGGCCGATCCTCGCGGCGGTGACCGGCGCGATCCTCGTCGGGATCGCCCCCTACGAGGTCGGCTTCCTCGAACTGATCGAGTTGATCGTCGAGGGCGTCCTCGAGGGGACGGAGGTGGAGCCGTGATCGAGTCGGTCCCACCATTTGTCTATCTCACCGCCGCCGCGTTCGCGGTGGCGTTGCTGCCGCGGGGTCCCGGCCACGTTATCGCCGGCCTCGCGACCGCCGCGGTCGGGATCCAGGGGTATCTGCTGGCGGACGGAACGTACGTCGAGACCGCGTTCCTCGGCTTCGAGGTCGTCTTTTTGAACGTCGACGGCGCCTCCCGGCTGTTCGCGGTCGGGATCGGAATCCTCGCGACGGCGGCGATCCTCTACGCCTACGAGAGCGACGCGCCGCGGGTGATGGTCGCCTTCGCGCTCACGTACGTCGCAAGCACCGCGGGAGTCGTCTTCGCGGGCGATTGGCTCTCGATGATCTTCTTTTGGGAGCTGATGGCGGTCACCTCGACGCTCGTCGTCTGGCACTACGGCGGGAGCGCGGTCCGGGCCGGCTACCGCTATGCGATCTTCCACGGGATCGGCGGGACGATCCTCTTGGGAGCCGTCGTCGTCCACTTCGTGTCGGTCGGCCCCGCAAGCGACGCGTTCCTCTATTCGGCGAGTGAGGGTATCCACGGCGCGGCCGGCGGCCCCCTCGCGAGCGCCGCCGCCATGCTTGCGGCGGTCGGGATCGGCGTCAACTGCGGGTTCATCCTCCTGCACTCGTGGATCCCCGACACCTACCCGCGGCCCCACGTCGCCGCCTCGGTCTTTCTGTCGGTCTTTACGACGAAGACCGCGGTGTTCGTGATGTTCAGAGCGTTCCCCGACGGCGGCCTGTGGCTCGCCTACCTCGGCGGCGCGATGGCCGTCTACGGCGTCTTCTTCGCGCTGTTGCAGTACGATCCCCGGCGGCTGCTGTCGTATCACATCCAAGCGCAGGTCGGCTACATGCTCGCGGGCATCGGCCTGGCGACGATGGCCGGCGACTTCGGCGGCGGCTTTGCCGCCGCGGGCGGGTTGGCCCACGCCTTTAACAACATCCTGTACAAGGCGCTGCTGTTCATGGCCGTCGGCGTCGTCATCTACCGGACCGGCGAACAGAACATCAA
>CAZOFL010000069.1:0-12792 GCA_964579035.1 uncultured Natronomonas sp.
TGCGTACGACCGTGGCATCGTCTTGTTGCTAATTGTTGCTTACTACTGCTTAAAGGTTCGGAACTCAGAAACAGTTACAAACCCAGAACAGAAGCGACATTGCACCACGTTTCACAGCCAGATATATAGTAGGAGGGCTCCCGTGCTCGGAGAGCGCGGGGATGATCCGTGCGTCCACACGTCTCCGGGGAGGACGACGCATTGCAAAAACGGCCGCCGCAACGTCGATTCGCCGCCGTGTCTGACGCGGTTTTATTTCGACCCGAAACGTAGGGAATCGGCATGGTACTTCGCCGGATCGCGTTCACGCCGCTGTACTATCTCGCGGACTGGGTCGACGACAACCCGGTGAGCGCGGTCGGCGTCCTCGTTGCGGCGGGATCACTCGCCGTCCTCGTCGCCTCCGTTTCGCTCGGCGGAGCCGCCGAAACCGGCGGGCTCGCTTTCGACGCGGAGACGGCCGAAACCCTCGTCGAGGCCGCGCTCGAACGCCCGGCGTACCTCGCTGGCACCATCATCGGGCTCGCTGTCCTCCTGTTTTATAACGGCTGACGCCGCCTCGCCTCAATTCGTCGCCGCCTCGATCGCCTGATCGAGATCCCCGATGATCCGGTCCGTGTCCTCCAGCCCGACCGACAGCCGGACGAGGTCGTCGGTGACGCCGCTGGCCGCTTTCTCCTCATCGGTGAGCTGTTGGTGGGTCGTCGATCCCGGGTGGATGATGAGCGTCTTCGCGTCCCCGACGTTCGCCAGCAGGCTCGCCAGTTCCGTCGATTCGACGGTTTCCTTGGCCGCCTCGTAGCCGTCCTCCAGCCCGAAGGTGATCATGCCGCCGTAGCCGCCGTCGAGATATTCGGAGGCCTCCGCGTGGGTCTCGTGGCTCTCGAGGCCGGGGTAGGTGACCCACGAGGTCGCGGGGTGGTCCGAAAGGAACTCCGCGACCGCCATCGCGTTCTCGCTGTGGCGTTCCATCCGCATCGGCAGCGATTCGAGCCCCTGGATCGTCGCCCACGCGTCGAAGGGGGCCTGCTGGTTGCCGAGGTCCCGGAGCCCGCGGGTTCGGGCGGCGTAGGCGAAAGCGGCGTCGCCGAACGTCTCGGCGAAGTTGATCCCGTGATACGCCGGATTGGGCTTTGCGACTTCGGGGAAGCGCTCGGCGTGTTCGGCCCACGGGAAACTGCCGCCGTCGATCAGGATGCCGCCGACCGTCGTCCCGGAGCCGTGGATCCATTTGGTCGTCGAGTTCCAGATCAGATCCGCGCCGTGCTCGATCGGCTGACACAGCGCGGGCGTGGCGAACGTGTTGTCGACGAACAGCGGCACGCCGGCGTCGTGGGCGATGTCGGCCAGCCGTTCGAGGTCGGGTGTCACGAGGGCGGGGTTGCCGATCGTCTCGCAGTGGACGTAGGCGGTGTCCTCGTCGATCGCCTCCTCGTAGGCCTCATAATCGAGCGTGTCGACGAACCGTGTCTCGACGCCGCGGCGCTCGACCGTGTGGGTGAGATACGTGTAGGTGCCGCCGTACAGCGACGACGCGGAGACGATGTTGTCGCCCGCGCTCGCGAGGATGAATGTCGCGAGGTCGAACGACGCCATCCCCGACGACGTAGCGAGGCCGGCGATCCCGCCCTCCAGCGTCGCCAGCCGCTCCTCGAGGACGGCGTTCGTCGGGTTCATGATCCGCGAGTAGATGTTCCCGACTTCGCGGAGGCCGAACAGGTCCGCCGCGTGCTCGGCGTCCTCGAACTCGTAGGAGGTCGTCTGGTAGATCGGCGGCGCTCGCGCACCCGTGGTCGGATCGGCCTCTTGGCCGGCGTGTAACGCGTTCGTGTAGAGGTCGTCTCTGTCGAACATGTAGTGGAGACGCACGCTCGACGGTGTTAACTCCTGCCTTCGCCGACAACTGTGGCCGGTATACGTGACGCGGTGATCACTATCCATCGGGTCACTGCCTCGACGATCGGTTGCGCGCGGCCCCGATCCGATACGTCCGAATCCGGCGCAACAGGAGCCGCCAGACCCCGATCGCGACCGCCGCACCCGTCGCGTTCGAGACGAGGTCCCGAACGCTCGCGTGTCGGTGCGGGAGCGTGGTCTGGAGGAGTTCCATCGCCGCCCCGACGCCAAAGGCGACACAGAAGACGATCCCCAACACCTGCCAGTCCGGGCGAGGGCTGTCGGCGAGAGCGTATCCGAGGACGAGCGCGAAGCCGGCGTAGGCGAGCAGATGGAGATACCGTCCGATCGGGAACAGCCCGAGCGGGCCGAGTTGTGTGACCCACTGCGGTAGCGGGACGATGGAGAACACGACGATGAGGACCATCGTGCCCGCCACCAACGCGTACCGGAGCCACTTCGGGATCAACGGGAATTTCGGCACGGACGAGGGCTGTGGGGGAGGTTTCAAAAATACCGGGGGAGGCTCTTGTATTCGCAGGGTCAGTATGAGCGATGACATCCTCCCCGGCGTGAACGCCGCCGTGAACGGCGGGATTCTCTCGCTGAATCAAGACAGCGCACACATCTGACGGTGATTTTATATAACGGTTCCACGTATTGTTGATGCATGACAACATACCTCGTTGGGACGGACGGCGAGGCGGCGAGCGACGCGATCGGTGACCATCTGGTGGGGGAGATCGACGAGGACGACCGCGTCGAGGTCGTCCACGTCCTGACCTCCGACGGCGATCGACGGGAGGGGGAGGCGGCGCTCGAGCAGCTGGCGGCCCAGTTAGCGGAAACCGGGGGAGCTATCGAGACACAACAGCTCGCTCGGGGGCGCGATCCCGCGGAGGAACTCCTCGCACACGCCGAGAAGGTCGACGCGGACCACATCGTGACCGCGCTCCGACGTCACTCCCGGACGGCGCGTATCATCTTCGGAAGCGTCTCGCACTCGCTGCTCCAGCGGGTCTCGATCCCGGTTACGCTCGTTCCGCTGCCCGAGTATCAACCCTCGGAGTGACGGCGGTGCCTTCGCCGCGTCACTCCGAAAACAGGCTCGTGTGAACCGGGGCGAACTCGTCGCCCGTGTCCGTTTCGGCGGTGTCGGAGACCGCCTTGCCACTCACGCCCTCCTCGAGGAAGTCCGCGACCGGCGGTCCGACGCGGTCGGGTTCGACGAGGAAGGCGTCGTGGCCGTGATCGGAGTCGATGACGTGGTGGGCGGTGTCGGCCTCCGTCGCCCGGAACGCCCCCGCGAGCGCCTCCGATTGCTCGACTGTGAAGTGCCAATCGCCGGTAAAGGATATCAGGAGGGCGTCGCCGTCGAAGGCGGCGAGCGCGTCGGCGTCGTCGTCGTACCCGGAAGCGAGGTCGTAGTTGTCCATCGCCCGCGTCAGATAGAGATACGAGTTGGCGTCGAAGCGGGTGGCGAACTTCTCGCCTTGGTAGTCGAGGTAGGATTCGACCTCGCGGTAGGGAAAGAACCCGGATGCGGGGTCCATCTCGAACGTCTCGCGGCCGGCGTCCATCCCGGCCGAGCGTCGGCCGAACTTATCCGCCATCGAGGACTTCGAGAGATACATGACGTGGCCGATCTGTCTGGCCAGCGCGAGTCCGTTCGTCGGGTGATCGTCGCCGTAGTAGTCACCACCCGCCCAGTTCGGGTCGGTCACGATCGCCCGGCGGGCGATCGCATCGAGGGCGAGACACTGCGGATCGAGGCGGGCCGCCGCGGCGATGACGACCGCGCGTTCGACGTGGTCGGGGTGTCGTTTCGCCCACTCGAGAACGTTCATCCCGCCGACGGAGCCGCCGACCACGGCGTGGAGGTTCGGAACCCCCAGGTGATCGAGCAGCCGCCGCTGGGTGCGCGTCCAGTCGGCGACCGTCACCGCGGGGAACCGCGTGCCCCACGGCTCGCCGGTCTCGGGGTCGGTCGACGAGGGGCCGGAGGAGCCGTAACACGATCCCGGGATGTTCGCACAGACGACGTAGTACTCGGTCGTGTCGACGGCCTTGCCGGGGCCGACGATGTCGTCCCACCAGGCGTGGGCCTGCCCGGCGGTGTCGGTTCGGCGGCGACCGCCCGCGACGTGGGCGCTCCCCGTGAGGGCGTGACAGACCAAGACGGCGTTGTCGCCGGTGAACTCGCCGTACGTCTCGTAGGCGATCTCCAACTCGGGGATCGACTCGCCGCACTCGAAGACGAACTCCCCGAGCGAGGCGGTTTCGGGGCCGCCCGTCATCGGTCGCCACCGCCCGAGATTCCGTTCATAATGCCCCTTCGAGGTCGGCGATAATATCCGCTACGTCTTCGATGCCGACCGAGAGCCGAACCATCCCGGGGGCGACGCCGCTTGCCCGCTGTTCTGCCTCGCTCAACTGGGCGTGGGTCGTCGACGCCGGGTGGACGACGAGCGTCCGCGCGTCGCCGATGTTCGCGAGGAATTTCACCACTTCGGTGTCCTCACACAGCCGTTTGGCGGCCTCGTAGCCGTCGGCCAGTCCGACGGCGACCATGCCGCCGTAGCCGCCGTCGAGATACGTCGAGGCGAGGTCGTGGGTCTCGTGGTCGGGGAGGCCGGGATAGGAGACCCACGAGATCGCGGCGTGGTCGGCGAGGTGTTCGGCGACCGCCATCGCGTTCTCGCAGTGACGCTCCATCCGGAGCGGGAGCGTCTCGACGCCCTGCATCGTCACCCACGCGTCGAAGGGGGACTGCTGATCGCCGAGGCTTCTGGCCCCGCGCTGGCGGGCGGCCATCGTCAGCGCCCGGTCGCCGAAGCGCTCGGTGAAGACGGCCCCGTTGAACGCGGGGTTGGGCGCGGCGATCTCGGGGTACTTTTCGGGGTGCTCGGCGAACGGGAAGGAGCCGTCCGTGACGAGGATGCCGCCGAGGGTCGTCCCGGAGCCGTGGATCCATTTGGTCGTCGACTCCCAGACGATATCGACGCCGTGATCGAACGGCTGACACAGCGCGGGCGTGGCGAACGTGTTGTCGACGAACAGCGGCACGCCGGCGTCGTGGGCCACCGCCGCGATCTCCTCGAGCGGCGGCGTCACCAAGGCGGGGTTCGCGATCGTCTCGCAGTGGACGTAGGCGGTGTCCTCGTCGATCGCCTCGGCGTACGCCTCGGGGTCGAGCGTGTCGACGAATCTGGCTTCGATCCCGCGGCGGGCGGCGGTATGCGAGAGATACGCGTGCGTGCCGCCGTACACCGAGGCGGCACAGACGACGTTGTCGCCCGCCTCCGCGAGGACCAGCGTCGCGGCGTCGAGCGCGCCCATTCCGGAGGCGGTCGCCAGGGCGTCGACGCCGCCTTCGAGCGACGCGAGCCGTTTTTCGAGCGCCCGGACGGTCGGGTTGGCGATTCGCGAGTAGACGTTGCCCTCGTCCTCCAGGGCGTAGCGTGCGGCCGCGGTCTCGGCGTCGGGAAACTCGTAGGACGACGTCTGGTAGATCGGCGGCGCGGCGGCCTCGGTCGCGGGGTCGGGGCCCTGCCCGACGTGGAGACACCGCGTACCGAATCCCAACTGCCCCTCGTTATTCATGTATGTCATGCATATCTCTCAACGCATCTATAACCGAGAGTTACGGCAAAAATTGCGCGGCGCGGCGGGGCGATCCGTCCGGTCAGACCCCCCGAACGCCGAGAAGGCATACGAGTACCCCGAGGCCCCCGATTACGGCGGCGACGTACAGCCGGACGGCCGGATCGTCAATCGAGGCATACGCGAGCCCCGCGACGGCGACGAAGGAAACGCCCGAACCGACGATGACTGCCTGCACCGCTCGGTCCGGCGGGGCGGAGTCGCGATCGGTTCCGACTCCGTCGGAGTCGGATCTGAGCGCCGCCGCCACCGCGTCGGCCTGTGGTTCCGGGATGACGGCCACCCGGGGCAAAGAGAGGCCGCTACGTCGAAGATAGGAGAGATACACGACGACGAGTCCGCCGACCCGAACCGATCGAACCGCGGAGAGCCGCGCCGTGGGAACCGTCGTCCCGTTTATTGTCACCGTCCCGTCCTCCACGCGTCCACGCGTGTTAGCGAGCGAAACGAGGATCGGCGAGAGGACACAGCCGACGACGAGTGTATAAATGACACCGCCGGGGACGCCGACGGCGGCGAGTGCGAGAATCGCGACGGCCCCCGAGACAGCGGCGGCGGCGACGCTTCGGACCGAGAACGGGGACCCCTCCGCGCCCGCGAACTCCGAGGGGTTCGGCCGCTGGTCGGGGTCGGTGAGCATCGGCCACAGGTACGCGAGCGATATCGGCCCCCCGACGACAAGGAGCAGTAGAAACAGCAGCACGTTTCGCACGCTCAACACGGAGGGGTTCGCGGCCACTCCGACGACGGCCACGCCGAGGACGAGCACTCCCGCGCCGCCGACCGCGGCCACCAGGAGATGCGAGGCGATCCGGAGGCTTCGGGACGTGGAGGCGTCGTAGGACCACTCGATGGAGGGCGAGGGCATACGCGACCGATACAGCCGCGCTCGGCTTAGTCCCGCCGTTTGACTTCGTGTCGACCGAACCCGTACCGCAGTCGGTTCGCGAGCCGCCGGGAGAACTTCCCGTCATCGAGGCGGGAGTCGAAGCGCTCGCCCAACGCCTCGTAGATGAGCGGGACAGAGACCTCCTGTTCGAGCGCCTCCCGGATCGTCCAGGTACCGGTCGATCCGCCCGCGATGTAGTCGTCGACGTCGCCGAGATCGTTACCTTCCTCGCGGAACGCCTCCTCGCACAGTTCGAGCAGCCACGACCGGATCACCGCCCCGTTGTTCCACGTGCGGGCGATCGACTCCATGTCGAGGTCGTATCGGCCCTCGGCCAGCAGTTCGAACCCCTCGCCGTACGCCTGCATGAGAGCGTATTCGACGCCGTTGTGGACCATCTTGACGTAGTGGCCCGACCCCTGCGGCCCCATGTGGTCGTGGCCCTCTGGCCCCGTCGCGACGGCGTCGAAGACCGGCACCAACTCCCCGTAGGCCCACTCCGGGCCGCCGACCATGAGCGAGAAGCCGAGGTCCGCACCCGCCGGCCCGCCGGAGGTCCCACAGTCGAGATACGCCGCCTCGAGCGTCTCGCCGCGGGCGATCGAGCGCTCGAAGTGGGAGTTGCCGCCGTCGACGACGACGTCCTCGCCGTCGAGCAACGGCTCGAGATCCGACAGCGTCGCGTCGACGGCGTCGCCCGCCGGCACCATGAGCCAGATCCGTTTTTTCTCGGGCAGTTTCGAGACTAAATCGTCGATCGAGTCGGCCGGCGTCGCCCCCGCGTCCGCGGCCGCGTCGACGGCGTCGGAATCGAGGTCGAAGGCGACGACATCGTGGTCCTCAGCCAGCACCCGGTCGACGACGATCCGACCCATCCGTCCGAGTCCGATCACACCTACGTGCATACCGGCCCCTCGATGCGCCGATAAGTGAGGGTTGTGATTCGACCGGAGGTGCTATCCCGAGACGTTTCGCGTCTCACACTACGTTTTCCGTACTCGTGTCGACAGCTCCCAACTGCCTGTATACTCTCTCCAAGAGAACTGTGCGAGAAGAAAGGGTTACACCGCACCGTTTGTCCCACTGTCCGGGACTTGCCGCACACGTATTATCAGTAGCGACTAACTTCTGCGTAGGTGGTGAACTCACCCCGGGGTCAAGCCCCGGGGCAGTCGCCTTGACCGCCTGTACAATACGGCAACACGGCCATCGGAACGAACACTACAGTCGGAACTGCTCGGACGCGAGGTGCGTTTCAACTACTCGGAGACGTGGCTCGCCTACTCGATGCTCGGTCTCCGGATCGTGATCGCGTGGGTGTTCCTGCAAGCCGGTCTCGAGAAACTGTTCGACGGCGGTGTCGGTGAGCCGCTGGCGTGGTCGTCGGCCGGCTTCCTCGAGAACGCTATCGCCGAGGCGAACCCGCTCCAGGGGCTGTTCCTGTTTTTCGCCGAGTACGCCTCGATCGTCGATCCGCTGGTGATCTTCGGACAGATTCTGATCGGGCTCGCGCTCCTCTTGGGAGTGTTCTTCCGGTTCGCCGCGTTCATGGGCGCGATCCAGATGCTGTTCTTCTGGACGGCAGCCTGGCAGGGCGGACTCGCAGCCGGGTTCCCGGTCGAGCACGGCTACTTCGTCGATAGCTCGTTCGTCTACATGCTGTTGCTGTTCGGCCTCGGCGCGTGGGGTGCGGGACGGCTCCTCGGGATCGACCGGTACCTCGAAGAGACCGCCGTCGTCCGGAACAACCCGTGGCTGCGCTATCTCCTCGGGTAGCGGTTCTTTTTATACCCGGAATTGCTCGACAGTCCGGTACTTCGGGCCGTCGTCAGTCGACCTACTTTCTTTGAGCCGCAGTTCCTCGACCCGAAGCGGCCCGACGTCCGGATCCGCCTCCCGGAGAAACCGCTGGACCTCGCCTTTCGCCGCCGCGTGCTCCATCCGGGCGAGCGTGACGTGGGGCGTGAACTCGTGGCGTTCCTCGTCGTATCCGAGAGTAGTCGTTTCGGCCTCGATCCGGCGGTGAAGCGCCGTCAACTCGCTCGTCCCCCGGCCGACACCGAGCCAGAGAACCCGGATGTACTCCGCCGAGGGGAACGCGCCGACGCCCTCGAACGTCGTCTTGAAGGGATCGATTTCGGCGTCGCTGACGGCGGTTTCGATCGCGTTCGAGAGGGCCTCGAGGTCGTGCTCGCCCGCACCGAGGAACTTCATCGTCACGTGAGCCTGTCCGGGATCGGTGAGCCGCAGTCCCGGGAGCTCCGACAGCGGGTCCTGTACCCCCGAGACCGCATCGGCGATGCCGTCGAGATCGACGCTCACGAACAGCCGCATACGCCGCCTTCGCGCTCGTTGAAAATAAGATTCCCCTCCGGCATCCACCCACGGTACGTTTTTATCCGCGGCCCGAAACCCTCGACTATGCCGTTCGATCCCGACGCGGTCGAGACAGTCACCGTCGACTCCTACGGAACGCTCGTCGATCCCTCGGCGGCGGTCGACGCCCTCGAGGACCACGTCGACGAGACCGAATCGATCTCGGACGTCTGGCGGACGAAGTCGATCGAGTACACGATGGTCGGCAACTTCGTCGACGGGTATCAGCCCTTTTATCACATGAACCGCGACGCGCTCCACTATTCGCTCGCCGCCCACGGCGTCGAGTTACCCGACGAAACCGTCGAGGGAATCCTCTCGGTGTATCACGAACTGGAGGTCTTCGACGACGTCCGCGACGGCATCGGACGGCTGGTCGACGGCGGCTACCCGGTGTACGTCGTCTCGAACGGCAACCCCGAGATGCTCGATTCGATGATCGAACACGCCGAGATCGGCGACCTGATCGAGGATCGGATCAGCGCCCACGAGGTCGAGACGTTCAAGCCCGACGCCGAGATCTACCGCCACGCCGCCGCCCGGACGGGGACGCCGATCGACGCCATCGCCCACGTCGCCGGGCCGAGCTTCGACATCCAGGGGTCGAAACACGCGGGCATGCAGGGCGTCTGGCTCGACCGGACCGGCGGCCCCTGGGACACCTACGGTGCCGAACCGGACCTGACCGTCGAGAGCTTCTACGAGTTCGCCGAGGCCCTGGACGTCTAAAGGGTACAGCGAGAGTTCCACGGGTCGCCTGACCCGTGGGTGAATCGCGTACGTTCCTCGCCGTAACTCCAAGTCCGTCGAAGTCTGCCGGACTCCCCGAAACAAAAGCAACTCCGGGAGTCCGAACATGATAAGGGATCGGAGTACCGGGGGCGTGGCACTCCCAGCAGTCCCACCCGTCACAGTCCGTGAACCCCACACGGGTTCTCACCGTGTCGGGGGTCGGTGGAACTGCAAACCTGAAATCTCCGACGCTGAGCAAACCGGAGGTTTGCGACGTACGCGAGTCTTCGATTCGCTTGACTCAGGGTTCCTCCGCGTTTACGCGGAGGAGGATGTCAATACTGGTTTATCAGGACCGATCGGAATTCCGCTCCTTGAGGAAGCATTATGATCCGGAGATCCGTAGTGTGTTTTGTGCTACCATGACCGAGTCACCACCGAACGTCCAGCCGCCGACGGAAGCGGAGATACGCGAACTCGCCGCGAAACACCACATCGACCTCTCGGAGGGAGAAGTCGCCGACTTCGAGGCCGCGATCGCGGGGCTTTTAGAAGGGTACGAACGGCTCGACGAGCTTCCGGACCCGAAACCGTCGGTCGAACATCACGAGCGCGATCCCGGCTACAGGCCCGGCCCGGACGAGGACCCGCTCAACGCCTTCGTGACGAAGTGTGAGGTACAGGGGGCAGACGACGGCCCCCTTGAGGGCTACGAGATCGGCCTCAAGGACAACGTCTCGGTCGCCGGCGTCGAGATGACGCTCGGCTCGAAGCTGTTCGAGGGGTACGTCCCGTCGACCGACGCGACGATCGTCACACGCCTGCTCGATGCGGGCGGGACGATCACCGCGAAGCTCAACATGGAGGACATGGCGCTCTCGGGGAGCGGCGAGCTGTCGGCGACGGGGCCGGTGCTCAATCCACGCGACGAGAACCACATCGCTGGCGGGTCATCGAGCGGCAGCGCGGCCGCCGTCGCGGCCGGGGACGTCGACGTCGCCATCGGCGGCGACCAGGGTGGGTCGATCCGGATCCCGGCCGCCTGGAGCGGGATCGTCGGCCACAAACCGACCCACGGGCTCGTTCCCTACACCGGGATCGCGGGCCTCGGTCGATCGTTCGACCACGCCGGGCCGATGTGTTCGACCGCCGAGGACTGCGCCCGCGTACTCGACGTCATCGCCGGGGCCGACGGGCTCGACCCGAGACAGGGGGCCGTGCCCACACAGGAGTACGCCGGGGCGCTCGATCCCGAGCCCGACCCCTCCGAGTTGACCGTCGGCGTCCTGGAGGAGGGCTTCGGCCACGAACAGAGCGACCCCGGCGTCGACGGGACGGTCCGGGAGGCCCTCGACGCGTTCGGGGCCGCCGGGGCCGACGTGACCGAGGTGTCGGTGCCGATGCACCTCGACGGGTTGGCGATCTGGAACGGGATCGGGATCGAGGAGATCGCCGCGACGGTCGATTCGGAGTGTGTCGGCCACTACGCGGGGGGGTTCTACGATACGCAGTTCGCGGACGCCTTCGGCCGCGCCCGGCGCGCCCAAGCCGACGACTACATCACGACGCTGAAACTCACGCTCGTCGCCGGCGAGTACCTCTCCGAGAAGTACCGCGGACACTACCACGCGAAGGCGCAGAACCTCTGTCGGAAACTGGCCGGCGAGTACGACGCCGCCCTCAAGAACGTCGACGTGTTGGCGATGCCGACGACGCCGCAGACGGCCCACGAACTCGATCGCTCGATATCGCGGCTCGAAGCGATCGATCGCGCGCTCAATATGCTCCCGAACACGGCCCCCTACGACAACACCGGCCACCCCGCCATCAGCGTCCCGGCCGGCACGTCAGATGGCCTCCCCGTCGGGTTGATGTTCGTCGGGGACCCCTTCGACGACGCGACCGTGTTGCGGGCCGGGCACGCGTTCGAGCGGACGGTCGATGTCGAGGTGTAGGGAGTTCGCCGGGCGCTCGCTTTGCCGGCTACCGGGACGACCTCGATCCCCTCGCCCGCACCGCGAGGAACACACAGATCGCGCCGGGTGCCCGCACGGCGGCGGTGAACCCCGCTCGCCACTCGAGGGGCTCCGGGTGCTCGTATGCGAGCCCTTCGGCGCGGATCAACGCGGGGAGCCACGGTTTCGCGGTCGCGTCGTCGGGGGGGCTCGAAGGCGACACGTCCGTAGCGGTTCAACACACGCTCCGGGAACAGTGCCACGAGCGATCCGAAAACGGCGAGGGGAACTCGTGCCATGCGTTCGGACGCGCGGCCTGAAGATTTGAACGTGCCGTCGTGTCCCGGCTGGCGGGGGTTTTGAAACGTCCCGTCCCGGAGGCCTCTACGGTCGAAACCGGCGCGAACGGGGAACGTCATCACCGGACCGCCCGGATCGCGTCGAGTAACTCGTCGCGGAAGGCCGTCGGATCAGTCGGCGGCCGCTCGCCGGCCGGCAACGGCTCGAGGAGCCCGTCTACCCCCGCGACGGGGTAGGCGCCGCCGGCGATCCGAAACGTGCCGGCCGTCACCCACACCGCGAGCCACCCCTCGATGTCGATCCGTCCGGGAGCGCGGTCCGTCCCCGGAAGCGGGAGTTGTCCGCTGAACTTCCGGAGGCGCGCCCGGTCGCCGGAGTCGGTCCGTATCCGCTGGCCGCGGCCGCTCTCGACGTCCTGGAACCCCCGCGCTTCGAGGTCCTCGGCGAAGGAGCGTTTCGCCTGGCTCACGACGGTGGGCCGTATCGATGCCGGCCCGATCCCCGGCGCGAGCGGCGGTCGAAACGACAGCCGCGTCGCGAAAAAAAACCGCCACGGGCCGCCGTCGCCGGACGCCTCACCGGCATCGACGAGGCGGTCGGCGGCGGGTCCCCCGAGCAGATCCGCGGCGTCGGCCGCCTCGATCGCCTCGCGCAGGCGGGCATCGTTGTAGACGAGCGTGTAGCCGACGACCGCGGCGCTCGCCAGCCGGAACAGCGTCTCCTCGCTTTTCGAGCGCAGTTCCCAGCCGTCCTCGAGCAACCGATCGTGTGGGACCGAAGGGAACTCCTCCCCGCTAGTCGACATTCCGTTCGCCTCCGATCGTCCCGAGCATACCCCTGGTTTGCGCTTCGGACTCATCAATCTGTGCGGCGGCGGTCGCACTCGACGGGGGCCCGAACAGGTTACTGCGCGTCGACGACGGCGACGCCGGCGAGGTTGACGATGTCCTTGACCTCGTCGCCGCGCTGGAGGACGTGGAC
>CAZOFL010000070.1:0-12772 GCA_964579035.1 uncultured Natronomonas sp.
TGGTATGAGCGCTGAAAACGAAGGGGACGGCGCGACCCCCGCCGAAGTGATCGAGATCGTCGGCAAGACCGGCATGCACGGCGAAGCCATGCAGGTCAAGTGCCGGATCAAGGAGGGCGAAAACCAGGGGCGAATCATCGCCCGGAACGTCCTCGGTCCGGTCCGTGTCGGCGACGTGCTACAGCTTCGTGAGACGGCCCGCGAGGCCGACTCCATCGGAGGACAATAATGGTCCAGAAACGCACCTGCGATTACAGCGGCCAAGAGATCGAACCCGGCACCGGGACGATGTTCGTCAAGAACGACGGGACGGTGCTTTGGTTCGCGGACGCAAAGTGCGAGAAAAACTACCGGATGGGCAGGGAAGCCCGCGACCTCGAGTGGATCGGTGACGACCGCGACGATGTCGAAGCGGCGGAGGAACCGGACGCCGGCGTCGAGGAAGCCGAATCCGAAGAACCGAACGTCGAGGACGAGGCCGACGCCGGTTCCGGGGACGCCGATGCGGACGAAACCGGCGAAGAGGCCGAGTCCGAAGCGGACGCCGACGAAGATGTCGACGGGGAAGAGGAGGTCGAGGCCTGAATGGCCGACGCGGAACGCACCTTCGTCATGATCAAGCCCGACGGCGTTCAGCGCGGCCTCATCGGTGAGATCGTCTCGCGGTTCGAGGACCGCGGACTGAAACTCGTCGCCGGGAAGTTCATGCGGATCGACGACGACCTCGCCCGCGAGCACTACGCGGAGCACGTCGACAAGCCGTTCTTCGATGACCTCGCGGGGTTCATCACCTCCGGGCCGGTCTTCGCGATGGTCTGGGAAGGTCAGGACGCGATCGCACAGGTCCGAACGATGATGGGCGAGACCGATCCCGCGGACTCCGCACCGGGCACGATCCGGGGCGATTTCGGGCTGGATCTCGGCCGGAACGTGATCCACGGATCGGACACCGAAGAGGGGTCCGCCGAGCGCGAGATCGGGCTGTTCTTCGAGGATGAAGAACTGTTCGGTTACGATCGAATCGACGAGCCCTGGCTGTACGAGTAGCCCCGGTCGTCGTTTTTTTACCCCGTCTCTAGCGTTTCGCTCACCCGGGATACTGTTATAACGGTCCCTCACCTCCTGTCGATATGTCGTCGCTCGACTCCCGGATCATCCCGTTCACGGACGGCAGCACGGTCGACGATCTCGACGCGTGGATAACCGATTCGATGAACGAGTACGGGCCGCGGGTCCTCAGATACGCGCTCGGGGTCATCTTCGTCTGGTTCGGCGCGCTCAAGATCATCGGCGTCAGCCCCGCCGGGGAGCTCGTCGCCGCGACGGTGTATTTCGTCCCGGCCGAGGTGTTCGTCCCGATCCTCGGCGTCTGGGAGGTGCTCATCGGGCTCTGTCTGTTCGTCAGACGGCTTATCAGGATCGGCATCCTGCTGCTCGCGCTCCAGATGCCCGGCACGTTTCTCCCGGTGGTGTTGCTGCCGGGGGTCGTGTTCACCGTCTTTCCCTACGGGTTGACCGTCGAGGGCCAATACATCATCAAGAACCTCGTCATCATCGGCGCGGCGCTCGTCGTCGGCGGACACGAGCGGAAGAAAATGCGGTCCCGTGCTGACGGCTAGATGTCGATTTCGCCGGCGTCGAGTTCCGCCTCGACTTCCCGGGCCGCCGTCACCATGTTCTCCATCTTCCGATAGGCGACTTCCCGGGGCAGGAGCTTCACACCACAGTCCGGCGAGACGGTGAGCCGTTCCGGCGGAACGAGCTCGAATCCCTTCAGGATGTTCTCCTTGATCTGCTCGACGCTTTCGACTTCGGTCGTGTGCACGTCGACGACGCCCAAAGCGAGATCCTTGTGGAACTCCGGCTGCTTGAACACGTCCAGTTGGTCGTAGTCGCCGTTGGCGAGTTCGAGGTCGTACTCGTGGACCGGCATGTCGAGGATTTCGGGGTAGATACGCGAGTAATCACCATAACAGACGTGAAGCCCGAGGCGGACGTCCTCCGGAACGCCGTCGGCGATGTGTTCGAGACACTCGCCGACGATGGCGTGATCGTCGGGTGTCGTCGCCAGCGCCGGTTCGTCGATCTGGATGTAGCGTGCCCCTGCCTCGACGAGCGCCGAGATTTCCTCGTTGACCAGGTCAGCGAGTTCGTAGGCGAGTTCCGCCTCGCTCTCGTAGGCCTCGTTGAACGACCACGATGCGAGGGTGTAGGGACCGGTGATCGGGACTTTGACGGGGCGGTCAGCGGCGCCGGTGGTGAACTCGAACTCGTCGACGAGCCACGGTTCGGCGTACTCGACCTCGTCGGCGACGGAGGGTTTATCGAAGTAGTTGTGGCCCCACACTTTGACCGGGCCGTTGAACTCATACCCCTCGATGCGGTCGGCGAAGTACTCGACCATCTCGTTTCTGCGCATCTCCCCGTCGACGACGGCATCGAGGCCGGCGCGAACGTGCTCCTCGGTGATGAGTCGGGCGGCGTCGTCCATCGCCTCCTCGAGGTCTCCGTCGCCGAACTCGTGGGCGTCGTCCTCGGCGAGTTCCTTCGCGCGGTTGAGCCACTTGGGCTTTGGGTAGGAACCGACGACGGTCGTCAGGAGGAAGTGATCGGTCGGGTGGTCTTCGGGACGAAACTGCGCCCGAGTGTCGGCGAGATCGGAGCTCATCGTGACACCTCCGCGGGCGCGGCGGCCAGCGCATCCAGTTTGGCTTCGGCCTTGTTCGTCGGGAGGTAGAACAGCTCGGTGTTCGAGGTCGCATAGACCGTCTCGAACTCCTCGGCGGGGACCTGTTCTCGGACCCACTCGATCCGTTCGGCGATCTCCGCCGGCTCCTCGACGAGCGTGTTCTGCCCGTCGACGACGCCGAGCGCCACGTCGTCTTTCGTGCCGTACTCCTGAATGTTGTAGACGCTCCCCTCGTGGTCGGAGACGAAATCGAACCCGATCGCATCGATGTCGGCGTCCATCAAGTGCGCGTAGGGTTTCTCCGGGATCGACCCCCAGTACGTGTGGACGACCACGTCGGCGTCGGTCGCGGCCGCGACGGTGTCTACCGCCTCGCTCGCGCGTTCGTCCTCACCGTCGTCCGGCGCGTCGGTGACGAGCGAGGGTTCGAGCAAAAAGAGCGTCTCGACCGCGGGGAACGCCTCGATTTCACCGGCGAGGAATTCGGCGATGGCATCGAGAAACGCGGCGTCGTCCCCGTAGTGCTCGTCGGTTGCGAGTTCGGCGAGCGAGTACGGGCCCGGAAGAACAGCCTGTGAAACATCCGACTCGCTGGCGAGTTCGTCGGCGACGTCGCCGTCGGCCGTCAGATCGCCGCGGACGACGGGCTCTCGGTAGAAGTTGTTGTTGTCGTAGTAGCGGACGATCCCGCGCGTCTCGACGTTGTCGTGGACACAGAGCGGATGGGCGAGCATGTCGTCCCATCTGAGTTGTCCCTCCACGATCCGGTCCAGTCCAGCGGTCTTTTGTCTCCCGATTACCTCGCTTCGGGCGCTGTCGTACGCCTCGGCGATCGGCTCCGACTCGTCGCCGGAAATCAGATCGTCCTTTTGATGCCCCTTGAGATCGGAGAGATCGTCCTTCGCCCAGTCGGGCAGCGGGAACAGTCCCGGTGTCGTCGCGATTACCTCTGTCATTGTCCGACGCTACGAGATGACGGCCTTTAATATTTCCTACTCAGGTATTCTTACGAGTAATTTCAAGCACGACGAGCCGCTCGAAGGGAAACGGTTCCGAATCGGTTTCGACTGCGTCGAACCCGGCGGCGTCCGCGAGATCGACGACCGCTTCCACATCCGTCAGCGAGGAGACGAGGAGATACACCCGGCCGTCGGGGTTGAGTACCCGGCTGATCTCGGCGAGGAACGGCCGGATCAGCCGGCGGCCGTCCTCACCTCCGGAAAGCGCGTGTTCGAGTGGGTCGTCCCACTCCTGCTCCGGCGGCGTCGGCAGGTACGGCGGATTGAAACAGATCACGTCGAAGCTGTCGGCCGCGAACGGCTCGACCAGATCCGATCTGACCACCTCAACCCCCTCCGACCGCGCTCGCCGACACGCCTCGGGGTTTATATCACATCCGACCACGTCAGCGTCGGTTTCGGCCGCGATCCGCGCGGCGACGTACCCGGATCCGACCCCGACCTCGAGAACCCGGCCGCCGCCGATCCGTCCGAGGACCGCGTCGGCGAGCAGTCGGGAGTCCTCCGCAGGCTCGTAGACGGTCGCCATCCCCCGCTTCTCGGCGAGTTTCATCGGTAGGCGTCCTCGTCGGCCGGCGGGTCGGTTATCGATTCGTCGATACCTTTCCCGAGGGAACTTCCCCCGGTGTCGGATCCGCCCGAGTTACGTCCGGCGGAATCCGACTCCCCTTCGGATGCCTCGTCGTTCCCGGACTCCTCCATGAGCTCGTCCTCGACAGGCTCGGAAACGTCGCCGTCGACGCCGGTACGGCGACGAACCGCCCTCCGGTACTCGTCGCCGCTGCTCGCGGGGTCCCCGCCGGTGAATCGGAGCCCGCCCGCCCCCTCGCGGCCCGTTAGTTCCCGCTGTGGGAACGGGATCTTGATCCCCTCCGACTCGAAGCCCCTCTTGACCGACTCGATGACCGCGTTCTGTGCGCGCCATTTCGCCTGTACCGTCGGCGTCGTGATCCAGTATCGGAGCCGCAACACGACCGCGGAGTCGGCGAACTCCTGTCTGATGACGTCCGGCGGCGGCTCCGTGGCGACCTCTTCGACGCGCTCCATCGCACCGATCGCGACCCGCGCGGCGGTGTTGATATCCGTCTCGTAGTCGATCCCGACGGCGGTTTCGAGCCGGAGTCGATCGGTTTTCGAGTAGTTGACGATCTCGTTTTCGGTCACGACGTCGTTCGGAACCAACACGTGTTCCTCGTTGAACGTCCGGATCCGGGTGTTGTACACGGTGATGTCGGTGATGATCCCCTCTCTGTCCCCGACCCGGATCCAGTCGCCGACCTCGAACGGGCGGGCCAACAGGATGACGAACCCCGAAAGAATCCCCGAGAGCGTCTTTCTGGCGGCGAACCCGAGCACGATACCCAACACACCGGCACCGAGGAAGATGTTGGAGACGGGAATTCCCCACAGAGCGACGACGAACGCCGCTGCCGGAACGAGAACCACGACCTGTATCGCGTGGTGTGCGACCTCCCGCTGGTGTGGGGTGATCGCTACCCTGGCTGCACCGTACTTGACTGACCGCTTCGTCAGCCTCGTCACCGTGAGTGCACCGGCGAGGACGATGAACGTCACGAGCGCCTTGATACCGTCTTCCGGAGTAATCGTCAGAAAACCCAACGCATTGAGGACCTCGCCCGAAACGCGCCAGACGGCCACGAGGAACCCGCTTATAACTATCGCCGTGATGGTGACGGTGATCGATTGGACCGCTTCGACCGCGTCGCGGTTGTGCTCGTCTTTCAACCGGCGACCGATCCGATACGTCGCGGCGACGATGAGTGCGAACACGATCGCCGCACCGGCGGTCGCCGCATAACGGGACGCCACTGACTCGAACACCTGCTGTATCCGGTGGATACCGTGCCAGTACCACGGGATCTGCAGAGGAAGCGACATCAGCTGACGCTCACCGTTCGGCCGCGAGTCGAGCGAGTCGCGCGAACTCGCTCGGTGGGAGTTTCCCGGCGCGTTTCCCCATCAGTTCCTCACCGGCGGCGTCTACGAGCCCCTCCGGGTCGTCGATCCCGGAGATGTGAGTCGTGTTCCTGATCGCGTTCCGCATCGTCTTTCGACGCTGTGTGAACACCGCTCGGACCAACGCCATGAACTGGTCGTCGTCGGGCACCTCGTAGTCGGGCTTCCGCGGGGTCGTCCGGACGACGGCGCTCTCGACGGCCGGTGGCGGCGAAAACGCCTCCTTCGGGACTCGTTCGACGATCTCGATCTCGGCGTAGTGGCCCGCAGTGACCGACAGCCGACCGTACTCCTCGGAGCCCGGGGCCGCCGCCATCCGCTCTGCGAACTCCGCCTGGAACATCAACACGAGCGGACGGTTCTCCGGAAGCAAGCGGAACGCGATCTCCGAGGAGACGCCGTACGGGAGATTCGAGACGGACGCGGTGAAATCCGGGAGATCGACGTCGAGAGCGTCCCCTTCGACGACCTCCAGCCGATCTTGCGAGATTTCGTCGGCGAACTCCCGGCGGAGGAACGACGCCAAGAACGGGTCGCGTTCGATGACCGTCACTCGGTCCGCAACCTGAAGCAACCGGTCCGTGAGCCCGCCGGTTCCGCCGCCGATCTCGAGTAGATGGCCCGCGTCGGCGTCGTCGGGTAAGTACGCCGGAAGCCGATCGAGGACCCGGTCGTCGACGAGGAAGTGTTGATCGCGCTCGGGATCGCCCCTGACGTCGGCACGGGCGATGAGCGCGTCGGGGTCGCGCATACTCGACCGATAATGGCCGGTTCCGTATATCGTTCGCGCTTTCGGATCGTTACTCGTCGTCGCGTCTGGCGAAGATGCGATACTTGAGATCGTCCTCGCGGAGTTCCTCGATGATGCGCTCTTTGAGCACCCCTCGCGGATCGTACAGCCCCGAGACGCGTGCTTCGATGTCCTCGAAGCTCTCGAAGGGCTTGCGCTTGCGGGCGTCGAGGACGTTGTTCCGAAGCTTCTTCCCGATCCCGGGGAGCAGATTCAACACGTGTAGCCTGGTCGTGATGGGTTGGGCGTCGTTGTAGAAATCGACGAACCGACCCTCGTCGGCGTCGATTATCTCGTCGATCGCGTACTCCAACTCCGACTCGGCAGTACTGGAGAGGTCACCGTAGGCGGCGGTTCGGAGATTTTTGACGCTTTCTCCCGGTGGATAGATCTCGATGCGGTCGCCGATGTTGACCCCCGCATCGTCGGTCAACGCGGCCTCGACGAGCCTGAAATCCGTTTCGCCGACGGCGAACGCGACTGGCGACCGTTCGTACTGCGGCCGGTCGTCGTCCGGTTTCCCCCTGGGGAGAAAGTCCAACACGACCGCGGTTTCCGGTCCGGTGTCGTCTCCGTCGTCACTCATACGCGCATGTACGAAGAGACGATATTTAAACTACGGGCAACCCCCCGGCACCCCCTATCAGATGTACTTCGCGAGAATGTCGAGCACGTTGTCGAGTTCCTCGCCCGAAAGCGAGTATCGACCCTGCGCGAAGACGGTCCGGAGTTCGTCGCGGTCCTCGGGCAGCAGGTCCGCGATCTTGTACGCCGTCGCCTCGTCGACCTTTTCGAGTTCCAGGAGTTCCTCGACCAGTTCTCGGGACTCCTCGGCCTCGAGGGTCGAAAAGCGGTTCGCGTGTTCGATCGCCCGCGCGAGTTCGTAACGCATCTCACGTTCCTCGTCGAGCGCTCGCTCGCTTTCGACGTCCGCGAGCAGTTCCTTTGCTTCTGGGGTCGTGAGATACGACTCGTCGACGACCTTCTTGAAGATCGTCATGCCTGCTGTCGGCGGAGGTGTGCGGCGGTGACGATGAGCGTCTTCGTCACGCCTCCGTCTTTGATCTCCACTTTGAACGCGCGACCCTGCTTGCCGACAACCGTCCCGGTGTGACCGTTGAAGCGGGGGTGGAACTGCCCCTTCGGGACGGAGGGATCGAGTTTGAGGTGGACCTTCTCGTCCTCGTCGAATTGCTCGACCGAGCGCTGGGGCGGGGATGCCCCGCGATCGCGGGCGTCGTTCTTGAGTTTGTTCCGAGTTCCTTCCCGTGGACCGTTTGAACTGGGCATTCTTATGGCGATCTAAACGGGTCCGACACATAAAACGTGCGTTACGGCGCCGTGACCGGGGCGCCGGAACCTGAACAAAAGATACTGATCGGTTATATCCGACCGACTTCGTCGACGGCGACGCTTTCGACGCCATCGACTCCGGAGAACGCTTCCTCGACGGTGTCGGTTCCGCCGGCCTCGTCGGGAATGAGGACGGTTGGGAACAGCGCGATCAGACCGAACGCGACGTCTTCGCGGTCGACGCGGCTGATCTTCGCGCCTTCGGGGAGCGCGTTCTCCAGACGCTCCTGAAGGTCGTCGAGATCGATGTCCGGGCTCTGCGGCATGACTTTCATTTTGGCTGCGACTTTCCCCATCGTTACGGTCCCGTGAACCCACAGTCGGGGCACTCATACAGGTTGCTCTGTTTGCGACACTTCGAACAACGGTAGATCAACGTTCCACACTCAGGGCAGTTGAATTTCGCCGCGTCCGTCCCGGAGATGTTGATCCCACAGGAGATGCAGGTGTGATCCCTGCGTTTGTCGCTTGTGCTACTCATACGTTTCACTGCGGCGGCGCGCCATTTAACCCTTATCAAGCGTCGCGCTTTCCGTTCGGGGCCGCTTCGGCAAACGTCGATGTTCGGAGGCACCCCATCGGTGAAGGTTTCCGGGGCCGCCCCGTGGCCGTAGTATGGATGCGGTTCGTGAGATAGCTCGCTCGCTGCGATCAGAGGCCACTGCGACGAACGAGCGACGGTTGCTCGTGTTACACGGCGGGAGGGGGGCCTGTTATACGGGCACAGAGGCCGTCGTCGAAACGTTCGGGTCCGCCCGGAGTGTCGTGACGGTCTCGGAGCGCGATGTGGTCGGCGAACGCGTCAGCACCGACCGGACAGGAACGCTTCTCGGGACCACCTACGACTGTCTCGTCCTCGATTGCCACGACACGTGCCGGCCCAACGCGATCGGGCAAGCGACCGGGGCCGTCGACGGCGGCGGCCTGCTCGTGATCCTGTGTCCACGCATCTCGGAGTGGGAGACAGATCGAGGCCGCTTCGACGAATCGCTGGCACCACCGCCGTTTTCCGCCCTCGACGTGAGTTCGCGGTTCAGACGCCATCTGATTCGAACTCTGTGGAGCCACCGAGGGGTCGCAATCGTCGACGCCGAGGACGGCTCTGTGGACAAAGAAAGCGGCGACGGACCCGGGCCACGGCGGCCACGGGACTCGGTGGAGCGGCCGGATTCACACGCGTTCCCGGGGGGGCTGTACGATGCCTGTTTGACCGCCGACCAGCGGGACGCGGTCCACGCCTGCGAGCGCTTGATCGACGAGGACGCGGCCGTCGTTCTCGAAGCCGACCGGGGGCGCGGGAAATCCAGCGCCGCGGGGCTCGCCGCCGCGGGGTTCGCTCTCGATGGGGCGAACGTCCTCGTAACCGCACCGAGCTACCGGAACGCGGCTGAGCTGTTCGATCGCGCCGCCGAAGCGTTGCGATCGATGGGAAAGCTGACCGAGGACGCTCGGAACGGGAACACGCAGCCGTCGCTCCGGACGGGGGCCGGCGAGATACAGTTTCGAACGCCACCGGAAGCGGGCGGATCGTCGGCCGATGTCCTGTTCGTCGACGAAGCTGCGGCGATTCCCGTCGAGCGACTGACCGAGTTGGTGGCTTCCGGATCCGGCGTCTGCTTTTCGACGACGGTTCGTGGATACGAAGGTGCAGGACGGGGGTTCGATGTCAGATTCCGGGAGACGCTCGAGGAGTTGCGCGACGTGACCGAGTGCGTTCTCTCGGAGCCGATCCGGTACGCCGCGGGCGATCCGATCGAGGTATGGCTGTTTCACGCGCTGTTTTTGGGCTCAACCCCGCCTCCGAGCCAGCTTGTCGAGGACGCCGATCCCGAGGCTGTCGCCTACGAGCGAATCGATCGCGAGCGTCTCGCCGGGAGCGAAGCTCGGCTCCGGGAGGTGTTCGGACTGCTGGTGTATGCCCACTACAGGACCCAACCCGACGACATCGCTCGGATTCTGGACGGGCCGGAGATCGAGCTTCGGGCACTCACCGTCGACGGAACCCCGGTTTCGATCGCGGTGTTGGCCCGCGAGGGCGGCCTCGACGAGGGGACACGACGGAGTGCCTACGAGGGCGATCGAATACGGGGGAACTTGATTCCGGATCTATTGACGAGTCAACTCAGGGATCCGGAGGCCGGGATCCCGACGGGATACCGCGTGCTCCGTATCGTTACACACCACGCTGTTCGATCCGGGGGGTTCGGCTCACGGTTGCTCGCGGAGATCGCGTCGGAGTTCGGTTCGGACGCGGCGACGGCTGGAGCCGGGTCCGACCCCGTCGATTACCTCGGTGTCAGTTACGGTGCTACCCCCCGGCTGCTTCGGTTCTGGGCCGCAAACGAGTACCGAACGGTCCATCTCTCGACGACGCGAAACGACGCGAGCGGCGAACACTCGGCGGTGATGCTGCGACCGCTCTCGGCTACCGGCAACGAGCTCGTCGAACGCCACTCCGAGTGGTTTCATCGACGGATCCCGGGCGTGCTCTCGGGGTCTCTCGGCTCGATAGATCCCGACATCGTCCGCGAGGCACTCGCCGCGGTCGACACTGAAACGTCGGTTACGCTGGGCGAACTCGAGTGGCGACTCGTCGCGAGCGCCGCCTACGGTCCCGGGCTCTACGACACGGCTCCCGATCCGTTCCGCCGTCTCGCCGTCACCGCCCTCGTCGACGGGATAATTAAAAATCCCGATACTGAACGGCTACTCGTCGTTCGAGTACTGCAAAACGACAGCTGGGAAAACACCGCAGCGCGGTTGGGGTACGTCTCACAACGCGAGGCGAAACAGGCACTCGGAGACGCATACCGACCGATTATCGACCACTACGGCACGGAGATAGCCCACCGTGAGGCGGATCGATACCGGTCGGCGTAGTCAGACTCTGTTTTCGCGCCCCGGATCGACGTCGACCGCGTCGACCGGACACACGTCGACACACAGCATACAGTCGATACACTGGGCTTCGTTCGTCGGATTCGCTTTCATTTCGCTTTCCGGGTGGTCCGGCGTTTCAACCCACTCGAACACGTCGACCGGACAGTCCTCCAAACAGGCACCGTCCGCGACGCAGATATCGAAGTCGACGGCGACGTGTGTCCCCCGGACGCCGAGGCGTTCCGGTGGCTCGGTCGGCCCCCAGACGTCGACGCCGTGCTCCGTCCCCTCGCGTTCGTACGTCTCCTCGAAGTTCGGGTCGATCGCCATTCCTACCTGTAAGCGTGGGCTCGGAACTTAAACATTCGCCGATGGCGCACCCGCCAGTCGGTTACGGGTGTGCGAAGTACGCGACGGATTCGTCGCCGCGACGGTCGATGCGCGCGAATCCGACGCGCTCGAACTGGACGACTGCGTCGCGTTCGTACTTTGCCGTCTTCGGTTCCGCCCGACCGAGCTCGTCGCTGTCCATCGTTCGCAACCGCAGCGGAACGCTCTCGTCCGCTGGCACCCAGTGGATCACATCGACGCCACCGTCGCGGACGATCGAGATATCGTCGTCAGTGAACTCGAACGTCGCCCCGGCGTACCGGACCGGCCCCAGCCCTTTTAACCAGACCGTCTCACCGGAGGTAGGGACGTCGTCGGGTTCGACACACACCGCCTCGCCGACGGGAATTCGCCTCTTACCTCGGTCCTCGTGGTCCGGATGAACTGGAACCTCGGCGGCGTCCGGAGCGCCGTCGATCGGAATCTCGACGCCGTCGCGGACAAAAAAGAGCCGATCAGCGTCGTCGTCGACCAACTCACGATTCTCGGCGTATATCGACGACATCGCGAGATCGACGTTCGAGGTGGAGGTCCCGAGCTCGACCATCGCGTTGACGATCGCCTCACCGGCGATACCGCGACGACGGAGGCTCGCCACCGTCGGTGCGCGTGGGTCGTCCCACCCCTCGAGTGTTCCGTCGGCGACGAGTTCCTTGATCGTCGACGTCGACAGCGCGATGTCGTAGGCGTCGATCTGGACGTGCCCCCAGTGTATTACCTCGGGATACTCCCACCCGAAGTAGTCGTAGACGAACCCCTGTCGCTTCGCGGAGTCCTGGAGGTCGATACCGCGGATGATGTGAGTGATTCCGAACTCGTGGTCGTCGATTCCGGACTGGAAATCCAGCATCGGCCAACACCGGTATTCCGAGGCCTCTGGCCTCGGATGGGGCGTATCGACCATCCGGAACGCGACCCAGTCGCGAAGCGCCGGGTTCTTGTGCTCGATGTCGGTCCGGACGCGGAGCACCATCTCGCCCGACGCGTACTCCCCCTCGACCATCGCCTCGAACTCCGAACGCGTCGTATCGATGGCTTTGTTCCGGTGCGGACACGGTTCGCCGGCGTTCTTCAACTCGGAGAACGACGCACCGTCACAGCTACACGTGTACGCGCCGCCCTCGTCTATGAGCTCACGGGCGTACTCGTAATACGTCTCGACGCGGTCGGACGCCTTGACGACCTCGTCAGGTTCGAAGCCGAGATACTCGATCGACGACAGGATGTCGTCGTAGGCGTCGAGGTCCGGCCGCTTCGTCTCCGGGTCGGTGTCGTCGAACCGACACAGCATCCACCCGTCGTGCATCCGCTTGTACGTCCCGATGACCGCGGGCATCCGAGCGCTCCCGAGGTGCCACGGCCCGTTCGGGTTCGGGGCCAGCCGCATCCTGATCTCGTCGTACTCCTCGGCGTTCGGGAGGTCCGAAAGCGGCCGATCGTCGTCGTCCTCGTCGGCATCCAACTCGGCGAGCAGTTCCGGCGCGAGGCTCTCGAGCCGTTCGCGTTTTTCGGCCGCGGATCGCTCGTTCACGCGGTCGATGACGGGCGCGATGACGCCGGGGATTTCGTCGCCATGTGGCCTGAAATCCGGGTTCTCGCCCATCATCGGACCCATTATTGCGCCGACCTGTGCGTCGCTGTCGTGTTTGAGCGCGTTGAACAGCGCGGCCGTCT
>CAZOFL010000071.1:0-12734 GCA_964579035.1 uncultured Natronomonas sp.
TGAGGAAGCCAGCGACGAGGACGCCGACGGGACGTTCGAGGAGTACGCCGATCTGGGCGCAACGACCTCGGACGCGATGGAGATCGCGGAGACGAGCATGGACCGCGTCCACGAGTTGGTGCCACAGCGGACGCTCGCCGACCGGATGCGCGCGAAATCCGTCCACGCGACCGGCGACTCGGAGTTCCAGTATCTGATGCGGTTTACGGGAACCGACGACTCCGAACCGGTCCGGGCGGGCGCTCGCGCCGTCCTCGAGGAGCGGCCGATCGTCACCGACATCACGATGGTGAAGTCGGGGATCACCGGCCGGGGCCACGACTGCCCGGTCCGGAAGGCGATCGGCAACGGCGCGGAGCTGGCCGCCGAAACCGGGATGACCCGGACGGCGGCATCGGTGCTCGAACTCGACAGGGAGGGCGTCTACGACGGCGCGATCGCGACGGTGGGCAACGCCCCGACCGCGGCGCTGGCGCTCGCGGACTGCATCGAACAGGGCACCCGGCCTGCCGTCGTCGTCGCCACGCCCGTCGGCTTCGTGAAAGCCGCCGAGAGCCGCACGCGGGTCCGCGAGGCCTGTGCCGACCACGGCGTCCCGGCGATCACGAACGTCGGCCGCCGCGGCGGCAGCGGCCTCGCGGCGGGGCTGACGAACGAACTGGTCCACGTCGCGAGCGACGCGCGGAACGGCGAGGTGGATCTGGATCGATGACCGACGAAGTCGAATTTCCCGAGGATCCCGGCGCGTTCGCCGAACGTCGGGCCGAAGCGGTGTCCACTGCGGGTGAGGATCCGGTGTACGCAGTCGGCATCGGTCCCGGAAACCCGGAGTATCTCACTCCCCGGGGCGTGCGGGCCATCCGCGAGGCCGACGTCGTCGTCGGCTTCGAAACGGTCGTCGAGTTCGTCGCCGACGAGATCACCGGCGAGACGCTGACCTGCGGCTACAGGGACGAACCCGAGGTGCTCGCCGAGTTCGCCGCCCGGATCGCCGACGGCGCGAGCGGGACGGCCGTCGCGATGGGCGATCCGAACCACTCGGGGTATCAGTTCGTCGGGAAAGTCGAGTCGGCCGTCGACGCGCCGGTGCGGATCGTCCCGGGGATCTCCTCGATACAGATCGCGGCCTCGCGCGCCCGGACGCCGATGGAGCAGACGACGTTCGTCACGCTCCACAAGAGCGGCCCGATCGAGGCCGACCTCGAACGGCTCGACGCCGACGTCGGCGACAGGCACCTGCTCGTTCTCCCCCGGCCGTTCGATTGGATGCCCGAACGGATCGCCCACCGATTGCTCGAGTCGAGCGGACGGGACTGTGAGACGCTCGTCTGTGAGCGGTTGACTCACGACGACGAGGCGATCACCCGTACGTCGCTGTCGGCGTTGGCCGCAGATATCGACTCCCGCGAGGAGACGGCGTTTTCGGATCTGTCGGTGATGGCCGTCCGACGGTAGCAGTGGGACGGAACGGTCAATACGCCGGCCGCCCAACCATCGGGGGAACACATGGTCGCCAGACGGACGTTCCTCGTCGGTGTCGTCGGCGCGTTTACCGCCGGTTGCGTCGATGTCGACGGCTCGGGCGGCGACGGGTCGGATGGGGCTGAGGTGCCGACGGACGGCTCCGACGACGCGACCGTCGACGCCGAAACGTCCGATCCCCACGGGGTCGAAGAGCCCGATGCTGCCCCGGGCTACTTTTTCACCGCCGCACCGGTCGAAGCCAACGACGGCCTCGAGCCGGTGCTTTCGACCGACGACGAGGCCGTCGCGGCGATCGAACCGCTCGTCGACGTGGTCGTCGAGGTCACCGAGATCTTCGAGGTCACACACCGATCGGTCACGGCGGACGAGGCCGAGGCGTTCGGGGAACTCACGGCGGACGTCGAGCGGTACTTCACCGGGAACCCCCCCGGCTACTACGTCGGCCACGAGGGACGGCGGGTGTCGGTGACACTCGGCGGCGGGTGAACGGGAGCGCGTCCCGGTGGGTCCCGTCGGCGGATGCGGTATCAGCGACCGCGCCCGTCGGTCGCGACGGGGCTGACCGCTGCGGTTCCGGAGCCGAGCGACCGGGCCTTCACGAACTCGGCCTCGATGGCGTCGGTGACGGCCTCGTGGGTCCCGAGGGGGGCTGCGTACTCGATCCCCCCGCGGTCGAGTTCGAGCTTTTCGGGGAGGGCGCGTTCGGTCTCCTCACACGGGGCAAAAAAGAACGGGACGACGACTGCCCGCTCGCCGGAGAGGTTGTATCGGAGACACTCGACGGCCGGGTTCTGTAACAGATACGCCGTCGTCACCTCGCCGTAGGCCGTCACCTCCCGGAGCCTCGCGGCCTGCTGTTCGGTCGCGGTTCGAGAGCCGTCGGCCGACGTGTCGCCGAAGGCGACAAGCGCGAGCGACCCCGCCTCGCCGGCCGGAAGCGCCTCCCGAGCCCTGTCGGCGAGTCCCTCCGCGATCACGGGGCTGGTTCCGACCGGTTCACAGTGGCGTGCGCCGGGCAACGTGCCGGGCAGCGCCTGCGTCGTGTCGTGGTCGGGCGCGGGAACCACCGGAACGACGTACGTCTCCCCGCGGCCTTTCACCTCGGCGTCGATGTCCATCGGATCCCGTTCGTACGTCGCTACGGTCACGCGGTCGGCGACGGACCGGCCCCGGAGGCGTTCGGCGTGGCGGCGCGCCACGTCCCCGACGTGGTCCCGGCCGACGAGCAGGAGTGTGTCTGTCATTGGTTTGTAAACAAGTTTAGTTTATTTAGAGCAACTCGGGTTGTACTGGTGTGCAATGCCACGGGTAAAATAGTTTTCGACGGATTCGCGGGGTTCAAGTCCGCTTGTACGGAAGACAACTCCAATGACAAGGCTCGTTCTCTGCGCCGGGACGACGCGGACCGCCGAGGTCGACGGGATCAGCGCCGCCGGCGCCGACCCCGATCTGATGGTTCACACGCCGAGTGCCGACGCCGAGATACTGACCTACGGGGAGCCCGTCCGATCGCCGGTCGTCCCCGTCTCGCCGACCGGCTGTCCGACGCCGGCCGTCGTCACCCGCGCGGTCGTCGAGCGGCTCGGCCTCGAGACGGCCGTCGTCGACGCCGGCCTGGCGGAGCCGACCGGTGCGCCGACCGTCACCGTTGGCGCGACCCCGGGCCGGGACATCCGTGAGTCCGACCCCGTCCCCTCCGCGCCCGGCGCGTTCGCCGCCGCTCGCCAGTTCGGCCGGAGGCTCCCGGACGATGAGGTGTTCATCGCCGAGACGGTCCCCGGCGGGACGACGACCGCCCTCGGGACGTTGACCGCCCTCGGCGAAGCCGACGTGCTCGGCCGCGGGGACGCCGAGGCTGCGGTCTCCTCGTCGCTTCCGGAGAACCCCCTCGAACTGAAGCGCGAAATCGTCGCGGAGGCGCTCGCCGCCTCCGGGCTCGAAGCAGGCGCTGCCGCCGGCGAACCGACGGTCGCGCTCCGGCGGGCGGGCGATCCCGCTCTCGCGGTCGTCGCCGGACTCGCCGCGGGCGCGCTCGAATCCGACACCGCGGTGACGCTCGCGGGCGGCACCCAACTCGTCGCCGCCGCGGCCTGTCTCAGACACGGCGGCCACGAGGGGACGCTGTCGCTGGCAACGACGTCGTTCATCGCGGCGGACCCCTCGATCGACCTCGATCGGGCCGCCCGCGAGTTGGATCTCTCCGTGACTGTCACCGATCCCGGATTCGGCGACGACCACCCGGCGATGGCCGCCTACAACGCCGGCGAGGCGAAAGAGGGCGTCGGGATGGGCGGCGCGCTCGCCGTGGCCGAGCGGGCGGCCGTCCCGATGGCGGATATCCGTGCGGGCGTCCGGGAGGTGTACGCCCGGATGCTCGAGGGGGAGGTGCCGGCCCCATGAAGGGTTTCGTCCTCGCGGGGACCGCCTCCGGCGTCGGGAAGACGGTCGCCTCCCTCGCCGTTCTGGCGGGGCTCGACCGGGCCGGATACGACCCACAACCCGCGAAGGCCGGTCCCGACTTCATCGATCCGAGCCACCACGCCGCCGTCTGCGATCGGCCCTCCCGGAGCCTCGACCCGTGGCTCTCCGGCGAGGAGGGCTGTCGGCGCAACTACTGGCGCGGGACGGGCGACGTCTGCGTCGTCGAGGGGATGATGGGCCTGTACGACGGGACGAACTCGACGGCTTACGCCGCCGAGACGCTGGATCTGCCCGTGGTCCTCGTCTGCGACGCGAAGGCGGGGATGGAAAGCGTCGCCGCGACGGCGCTCGGCTTCCGGGCGTACGCCGCCGAGGCCGGCCGCGATATCGACGTCGTCGGTGTCCTCGCCCAGCGCGCCCACGGCGGCCGCCACGCCGACGGCATCCGCGAGGCGCTCCCCGACGACATCGCCTACCTCGGCCGAATCCCCCCGCTGTCGGGCCTCGAAATCCCCGACAGACACCTCGGCCTCCATATGGGCGAGGAGGCCCCGATCGACGCCGACACGCTCCGGGAGGCGAGCGACAACGTCGAGATCGAACGGATCGTCGACCTCGCCCGCGAACCGCCGCGACCGGCGTCGGCGGGCCCCGCCGGTCCCCGAACCGACGCGACGGTCGCCGTCGCCGACGACGGCGCGTTCTGTTTTCGATACCCCGCGACGATCGAGCGGCTCGGATCCCGGGCGTCGGTCGCGACGTTCTCGCCCGTCGCCGGGGACGACCTCCCCGAGTGCGACGGCGTCTACCTCCCCGGTGGGTATCCCGAACTGCACGGCGCGGCGCTCGAGGGGGGCGGCACGCTCGAAGCTGTCGGCGAGCGCGCCGCCGAGGGGCTGCCCGTCCTCGGGGAGTGTGGCGGCCTGATGGCGCTCGCGGAAACGCTGACCGACGGCGACGGCGACACCCACCGGATGGCCGGCGCCCTCCCCGCCGACGTGCGGATGTGCGACCGTTATCAGGCGCTCGACCACGTCGAGTTGTGTGCCCGGACCGACGCGCTCACAGCGGACGCGGGCGCGACGCTCCGGGGCCATGAGTTCCACTACTCGGCGGCCGACGTGGCGTCGGACGCGACGTTCGCCTTTGACGTCGAGCGCGGCGACGGGATCGCCGACGGGAAGGACGGCCTCCTCGAGTACCGGACGCTCGGCACCTACGCGCACGTCCACGCCGACTCCGGCGCGTTCGATCGGTTCCTCGACCGGCTCTGAGTCGTGCTCGACGGCCGGGGTACCGACGGGGGGGACGTATGAATAACGCCGCACGGAGCGGTCGCGATAAAACCACCGACTCCTGCTGAAGCCGGTGAAACAGCGGTATTCTCTTGGGTATTGATAGCTATCTGCGTGCAAGATGTAGAGACTGAAGTCGGCAAACCCGGTGCCATCGCCGACGTGGCGACTAGCATTAATTCGGGGCGGATCGCCGAACGGCATAGACCGGCCGCGAAGCGCGCCTCTGTCGTGGTACCGTAACCGCTATTCAGTGAGGTACTCAGTCATCACAGGGCCATGAGTCGACCTGTGCCTGCACCGACCCCCAACGCCGGTCGCGCCAGCGTCGAAGGCGACGCATCTCATGCCGGACGGTCCGGCGCTCGACGAGACCGAAACCAGCGACAACCACCAGAAATCCTATGACCGTATCGATAGAGAGACCAGCGCCAAGCACCAGCCAGCCGGTCAGCGCGGCGGCAATCGGCACCACATACGCTACCAGGTTCGTCCGTACCGAGCCGAGTCGCTCGAGGAGGCGAAACTGGATGGCGTATGCCACTGCTGTCGCTGGAACACCAACTACTAAAAGACTCGCGACCGTATACGGCCCGATTTCGGTGACGCTCGCCTGTGGTTCACCGCTACCGAAGCTCAGGCCGTGAAGCAAGGCCGCACCGACCACCATCGCCCATGCAGTCAGCGGAAGATATCCGATCTGTGGCCGCACCCGTTCGAGCAGGACGCTGCCGGCTGCAACGGCGGTAGCTGCTCCGAGGATGAGTACCTGCCCGGTAGTACTGCCGCTCGCGAGCGTGCTTGCGGAGGGCTGGACGATGATCACGACGCCGGCCAAGGCGACGCCGATACCGATCGCACCAATCTTCGAGAGGCGGTCGCCGAGCACCCACCACGCGAAAATCGGAGCGAGAACGGGGCTTAGCCCATACATAATGGATGCCATCGCTGGCGTCGTTGTTCCCTGGCCCAAGAACAGTAAGGCGCTATTCAGCGCGATGAGGAACACCCCTGCGATCCCGATTGCGAGGACGTCACTTCGAGTCCGCGGTATCCAGTTCGACGGAGACCGGGTCGCGACGACGTAGCCGGCCAATACCACGGCACCGATGTCGAATCGAAGCCCGGCAAACAGGAGCGGCGGTAGTTCCCGCAGTCCCGTTTTTATTGCAACGAACGATCCACCGAACAGGATAGCTAACAGCACGAACAGTCCAGGGTCATGATAGCGAGTGGACAGGGATAGTTGCGTTATTCGTGTCGAGATCAAATTACTTCTCGTCAGCGGCACCACCTGCTTATGGGCGTTCTTTTCATACTATAATAGAAGGATCGGAAACACAAGAGGGCTCCGCGAGAAATCGTCTCATGCATCGATGTACCACGACCCACGATTGTGTGATGTCGCGAATGTCATACCGTATCATATAAAAAATATTATACCATAGCAATCCGGGAGAATGTTTTGTTGTTGTCAGGACGTGGTTATTATAATACCCGCAGTCGGTAGCCTTCGAGCGCAGTCTTGTCAGTAATTCGGTCAGCTTCGGATGCGGCGTCCACCAGCTCGGCGACAAAATCCTTTGGCACCTCCACGCCGATGAAATCAGATCCGTCCCGTCCGGTGGTTAGCCGTGCCATCGTACGGTCAGTACCGTCGTCGTTGTAGATGCTCCCAACACGGTCGTCGTCACGGATGAACCGAAGCGTCACGTCCGTCGGTTCTATCGTGTCAAATGCCACCTCAAACACCCGGTCGCTGCCGTCAATCCGAGCGATCATGTGTCCATCGTGTTCGGCAATTGTAGTCCTCATACCCGATCTATGATTTCAACACATATAGAGTCAGGACACGCAGACGTACGATCCACCCCAAGATACCGGGTTTTCAGCCGCCTTCGCCTGTCGACGAACGCTCGCTCCGTCATCATGAGAGCCTTACACACGGCTGATAACTGAACGATACGCAGTTTATATCCGGCACGTGCCGGATTGAATTTTCAGCGAGATGCTAGAAACGGTGTGCAAGACTCCCGCGTTGTATCTTGCACGCCAGTCGACGTAACCATCATCAAGAGTAGATGTGTTCCGTTGGAGGAGACAAAAGTCGAGACGCCCCCCGGAAGCTTGGCCGTCCCGGCCAGGATTTATAAATCCCCGTAGGCGTGTGCCTCAAGCGTCTCCAGTTCGACCGTGTCCAAGACCGCCTCGTTCGTCGCCTCGAGGACGACGGGCGGAACGGTCGTTTCGGGGAGTTGCTGTCGGCGGGTCGCATCGAGCGCCTCGACCCAGCGGCCGAGGCAGAGACACCACTGATCGCCCGGTTCCAGTCCGGGGAACTGAAGCCGTGGTCGCGGGGTCACTAGGTCGTTGCCGCGCTCGCTGCTGAACTCGAGGAACTCGTCGGTCATCACCGCACAGAGTTCGTGTCTGCCGCCGTCCTCCGGGTGGGTCCCACAGCAGCCGTCGCGCTCGAAGCCGGTGGTCGGGTCCGTGCTGCAGGGAACGAGTGGGTCGCCGAGGACGTTTCGGTCGGCCATACGGTCCGAACGCGGGCCACGGGCAAAAGTCCAGCCCCACGAGTTCGACCGCCGACGGCCACGGATCGCCGAGGCCCACGGCTGGGACGTGCATCTGACCGAGGACGCGGGCGGCGCCGCGCGCTTCGAGTTCACCGGAATCCAGCCAATATAAGGGGTTCCGACGGGCGCGCGAACGGGGGCTTCTTTTCGCTCGATCGCGTACGGCCCGACATGAAGATCGGCGCCATCTCGGACACACACGACAACGTCGCGGCGACGGAGGCCGCGATGGACATCTTCGAGGCCGAATCCGTCGGAACGGTGATCCACTGTGGGGACTTCATCGCGCCGCCGCTCGTCCCGTTTCTCGACCGCGAGGGGATCGAGATCCACGCCGTCCGCGGGAACAACGACGGCGAACGGGAGGGGCTCCGCGACGCCTTCGACGCGCTCGCCGGGGCCACCCTCCACGGTCGGTTCGCGGAACTGACAGTCGACGGCCGGGACGTCGCCGTCCTCCACGGCGAACAGAGGCCGGTGATCGAGGCGCTCGCCTCCTCCGGTGAGTACGACTACGTCCTCCACGGTCACTGGCACGTCCGCGAGCGACGGGCCGTCGGCGACACGGTCGTCGTCAACCCCGGGGCACACTTCCCGACCGTTCCCGACGACAGCCGGACGGTCGCGGTGATCGAGACCGACGGCGATACGGTCGAGTTTCACGCCGTCGACGGGGCGGAGCGGTGACGACGCCGAGCGTTCGGGAGGCGACGACCGGGGACGTCGAGTCGATCGTCGACATCGCCGAGGACGCGTGGTACGCCGCCTACGGCGGTCTGCTCGACCCACCGGTGATCGCCGAGGCGGTCTCGGAGTACTACGACCGCGCGCTCGTCGAGGCCGGAATCGACCATGACGCGATCGCCTTTTACGTCGCCGAACTCCAGGGCAGCGTCGTCGGCTTCGCGAGCGCCGAGCGGACGTGGGCCGACGAAATCGAGTTACACACCCTCTATGTCCACCCCGACCGGTGGGGCGAGGGGATCGGCTCCGCGCTCGTCGATCGGGTGGTCTCGTGGGCCCGCGAGGAGGGTGTCGACCGGATCGCCTGCGGCGTGCTCGCCGACAACGTCGTCGGCGTCGGCTTTTTCGAGGCGGTCGGGTTCGCCCGCGGACGGGAAACGGAGGCCGAGATCGCCGGGCAGATCCACCCCGAGTACGAGTTCGAACTCCCGGTGTAGTTTGTCCTCGTCCGAAGAACATTATTCGCCGCCGGCCGAACCGTTCGTATGAACCTGTTTTGGCACCGTCGGGATCCGAGAACCACCGACAACGCCGGGCTCGCGGCGGCCGCACGCGACGACACGGTCGTTCCGGTGTTCGTCTACGATACCGACCTGTTCGGGACGATCGGGTCCAGACAACGCGCGTTCTATTTCCGGCACCTCAGATCGCTGGAGCGCCGCTACCGCGAACTCGGGAGCGACCTCATCGTCAGGGCCGGCGCCCCCGAGCGCGTCGTCCCGGAGCTGGCGGAGACGCACGGCGCAGACACCGTCTTTTATAATAAACACTACCGCGCGGCGCGGCGGAACCGTCAGCGCGCCGTGGAGGACGCACTCGCCGGGACAGGCGTCGACACGGACGTCCGAACGGATCTCGTGTTAGTCGAACCCGAGTCCCTGGAGAACTCGTACCCGAACCACAGCCAGTTTCACAACGACTGGGAGGCGGTCCCGAAGCGCGGACCGTACACGGAGCCCGACGCCGAGGCCCTCGCCGGCGTTCGCGACGGCAAGACGGTGCCGGAGCCCGACGCCGAAATCGAACTGCCGGACGCCGGCTACCGCGCCGCCCGGGACCGCCTCGACGGGTTCGTCGACCGGGGGATCACCTCGTACAACGACACGAGGGACGATCTGGCGGCGGCGGTCGAGGCCCCGACACGGGCCGTCTCGCGCATGTCGCCGTACCTCGCGACCGGGGCGATCGGGATCCGGGAGGTGTGGGGGGTCGCGAGCGACGTGTACGACACCGTCCACGGCGGCGAACGCCGCAACGTCGGGAAGTACCGCTACGAGCTCTCCTGGCGCGAGCAGATGTATCACCTGCTGTACTACAACCCCGATCTGGCCGTCTCGAACTACAAGTCGTTCCCCAACGAGATCGCGTGGCGCGACGACGACGCCGGCTTCGAGGCGTGGGCCGGCGGCGAGACCGGCTATCCGCTGGTCGACGCCGGGATGCGTCAACTGAACGAGGAGGGGTACATCCACAACCGGCCGCGGCAGGTCGTCGCGAGTTTCCTGACGAAACACCTCCTGATCGACTGGCGGCGCGGCGCGCGCTACTTCACGACGCAGCTGCTCGATCACGACTACGCCTCGAACCACGGGGGCTGGCAGTGGACCGCCTCCACCGGGACCGACTCCGTCGACGTCCGGATCTTCGACCCCGTCAGCCAGGCGAGAAAGTACGACGACGGCGCGACGTACATCCGCGAGTACGTTCCCGAACTCGAGGGGGTGCCGACGCGAAAGGTGATCGAGTGGCCGACGCTCTCGCGCGGCGAGCGCGAGGAACTGGCCCCCGAGTACGCCCACCCGATCGTCGGCCGCAACGAGGGGTACGAACGCGCACAGCGGGTCTTCGAGACCGCCCTCGGGAAGCGATGAGACGAGTGGCCGACCGAAGACCGATATGAACCACGTCCCGAACGACGCCGTCGACGCCATCGACGCTTTCGGTGCGGGTCTCCTGCGGTCGGACCCACCGCCGGTTCGCGAACGGCTTCGGTCGGATCTGCGGGTTCGGATCACGGCCGCGGACGGCGGCGAAACCGCGCTGTGTCGGTTCGAGACCGAACACACTACCGCCCCGCCGACGCTCCGGGAGCGCGGGTCGTTCGTCCGGACGATCGTCGACGGGATCGACGGCCGACTCGACGCGTGGGGGATCGAGCCGCCCGAGGCCTACCGGTACGTGGAGACGGTCGACGGGACGCACCGCTACGAGGGGACGCTCGTGCTCTCGTGAGCGCCGACCCCGGTCGAACGGCGCACGGAATCCCGAGGCTCACCCACAGCGGGCGTCGACCGCCCTCTCCAGTTCGATCTCGACTCGATCGCCGACCGCGCGGATCGACAATTCGACGTCGTCGGCGTCCGTCGACGTGCAGTCGATCTCCACCCGAACGTCGCGGGTCTCCCCCGGTTCGAGGTCGAACCCGGCGGGATCGACGGCGACGGCGGACCCGTCCGTGCTGCGGTGGTCGATGTCGACGCGTATCTCCGTCGACAGCCGGTTCGTCACGGTGAGTGAGATCTCCGTCGAGTTCCCCGTGTCGGTGACGACATCGCGTTCGAGGCCGAGAAACGCCTCCACGTCGTCGGCGACGTCGATCGACACCGCCCGATCGGCCGTCGCGGACGAGTACCCGCCGGTTCCGACGGCGACGAGCACGACCGCGAGCGCGCCGAACGCTATCGCGAGGCGGGCGAGCCGGGACGTCATTCCGTCTCGCCCCCCGGTGGCTGCTCGTCGACCCCGAAGCGGGTCTGGGTGTGGTTCCAGTAGGCGTGAACCGCCGCGGAGACCGCATAGACGATGACGAAAAACATCGCCAACGAGAGCCACGGAACCGCCGAAAGCAGCGGGATACCGGCCCAGACGCCGGCCAAAAGCAGGACGTTGACCCCCGAGAGCCCGAGGTAGTAGAACCCCCAGGGAACGTCGAGTCCGGGGACGATGTCGAGGTAGATCTCGACGTCCGAGAACTCCTCGGACAGCCGGACCTCACCCCTGTGGGTGTCGTACTCGATGAACCGGAGCTCGTCCATCTTCGGGAAGTGAAACTGGTGGAGCGCCGTCTTGACCCGCTTTCGCTCCGCGGCGGTGAGTTGCGCCCGGGATTTCTCCGACTCCCAGGCGGCGATCTGCTCGGCGAGTTCGCCCACCTCGACCGTATCGCCCTCGTGTCGCCGCAGGTAATGAAAGGCGTACCGGCGGCGCTGGTTGCTCAACACCTCGAAGATCTCGTCCCGCGTGAGTGAGACATCCGTTTTACTTTCGGCTCGGTCCGGCTCCCCCCTCGTCCGCCCGCGTGATTTGCTCATCGGCCCTCCCGGATGTACACTCATCCCCTATCGGGTTTGTTATACAGTGGATGAACGAGCCCCCGTCGAATTTTATCGATCATTATACGAATTATGCTACTGTTTTTGCGTAGCGCTCGAACCGAGGCCGACGGGACGCCCGATCGACCGAACGGTCTCGGCTCGCGTCCCGGCGTAACTCACCGCTCGGGGCGTTCTAGGCCTCCATAACCGTTACTTACCGCGGGACGGCACCCCGACGGCCGGGCGTGTCTCAGGGCTTGGGGGAGGCTCCGAAAACGGGGGTTTGCGCGTTCGGGACTCGACGCTCGGGGTGCCCACGAGGAACGAAAAGAACCGTTTGCAGCCATTCAGCGGATCGAAAACGGGGGTTTGTGATCTCGGGGGCACTCTTTGCGATCTCGGGGGGCTCTCTATTCCAAAGTGGGTCTGGGGGTATTGGTTCTCGTAGGTGCACCGGTCAAACGGGTGACTCAACACGGTGAAAAAACCATGCAACGACGCAAATTCATACTCGGAAGTGGAGCGCTCGCCGCCGGCGGGGCGGCTGCAATAGGTAGCGGTGCGTTCACAAGTGTCGAAGCGGACCGTGACATCGAGGTTGCCGTCGAGGACGACGCCGACGCATTCCTCGCGCTCGAACCTCACAGTGAACCGAACGGTGCGTACGCCGAAGAGACGGGCGACCCCGGAACGATCGAGTTCAATTTCGACGACGAGGCAGATACCGAAGGTGGGAGCGGCCTCAGCGACGAGGCATTTTATAACTTCGAAGATGTCTTTGTCATCCGGAATCAGGGAACTCAATCTGTCGGGGTTCAGCTGGAGTTCCTGGATGAGGACGGAGACCAATTCATCCCGGGCAACCCCGCCCTCGCCAGCGTGAGCGGTCCCGT
>CAZOFL010000072.1:0-12487 GCA_964579035.1 uncultured Natronomonas sp.
ACGCCTGTGGAGACTGCGCTCCCTGTGGACACCGTTGTGTCTGCAAAGCGCGTCGCGGAAACAGGAGCTCGTTCGAAAGACGGGGTCTTTCGTGACCACGAGAGACCCCGTCTCTCGGACGACCCCACCCTCAAGAAGCGAACCGCGTCAGCGGTGAGCGAGTAGGATGGGGTAGTTCACCGAGGAGAGAATCCCGCCGTCTGCGGCGGGAGTGAATCCGACAACCCGGACGCCAACCACCGCCGATCTGTGACGACGTGGTGCCCGCCGCTTCGGGATCGTACTTGACGCTGTTGTGGGTCCATACCTGCGTCCAGTAGCCGGTGGCGTATTCGCGGGTGATATTAACGGCAATGTGACGCGTAATACGGAACGCTTACGATGCTAATTCATCTACTGGGAAGCAGGGAAAATGAACACCACGGATTGTAAAGACGAGTCGGAGTCCGATGTGGACGGCGTCTTTCGGGCAACGTACGACTGGTCGACGACAAAGCCCAGCACCGGAATTATCGAAACGATCACGATGACGCACGACGGTGGCCCGACTGCGCTCGACCCGCTGTATGACTCCGTCGATCCGGACGCCCTCGACGCCTTTTTTCGCTTGCCTCCTGAGGGATCGGACGCCGAGACGGCGACAGTCTCGTTCGTCCACGCCGGCTACGACGTGACGGCCCACAGCGACGGGCTGGTCGTCGTTCGGCACACCGAGTGAATCGCCTCGGGGTCAAGCCCCGAGGCACTCGGCCTGCTCCGCCTGTAGATCCGCCGGGTACACCCGATGCTCGCTGGTGTGTTTGGTACCGATCGAACCGAAGAGTCACACACTGACCGTCCGGACACGAGTAACGGGGGTGGGGTCTTTGGTCCGTGTCCGCGTCAGTGTGCGACCCACAGTTTCGACCACAGGAGTATTGTTATCCGGTAGTTACTCCCGGGGTCAAGCCCCAGGGCAGTCGCCTTGTACCGCCTGTACACCGGAGTGAGCGGTGACCGAACCGGCTCTCACCGGGTGCCCGCACGCCGCGGTCGGCGCCCCCGAAAACGGGGGTCGCTCGGACTCACTCGACTGTGACGCTTTTGGCGAGATTTCGCGGCTTGTCTATCGAACGGCCGCGGATCGCGGCGGCGTGGTAGGCGAGCAACTGCAGGTGGACGTTCGCGAGGACCCCGACCAGTTCCGGTTCGAGCGCCGGGACTGAGAGGTACTCCTCGACGGTGTCGCGGGCCGCAACCGCGGACTCGGGGCCGACGCCGATGACGGACGCCCCGCGGCTCTGTGCCTCGCGGACGTTGTGCAGCGTCTTCTCGTCGTGGCGGCCGGTGAAGACGGCGACGATCACGGTGTCTTCGGTCACGAGCGCGAGCGGGCCGTGTTTGAGCTCGCCGGCCGCGAACCCCTCCGCGTGATCGTACGTGATCTCCTTGAATTTGAGCGCGCCCTCCAGTGCGACCGGGTAGCCGACGCCGCGGCCCAGAAAGAAGTACGAACTCGCGTCCGAGAACTCCCGTGCGAGCGCTTCGGGACCGGCGGAGCCGACGACCGTCTCGACCGCCGCCGGGAGCCGGTCGAGGCCGTCGAGGACCCGACCGATCCGGTCCGTGGAGTCGCCACCGGAGTCTCTATCCGCCACGAACCGGCCGGCGAGAAGCGCCAGCGTTGCGACCTGCGAGGAGAACGTCTTCGTGGCAGCGACGCCGATCTCCGGGCCGGCCTGGATGAAAAGCGAGTGGTCGGCCTCCCGTGCCGCCGTCGACCCGACGACGTTCGTCACGGCGAGCGTCCGGGAAGGGGAGCCGGCGGCGACGCGCAACGCCGCCAGCGTGTCGGCCGTCTCCCCGCTCTGTGTCACCGCGATCACGAGCGTCCGGTCGTCGAGCGGCGTCGGGTCGTAAGCGAACTCGTTGGATCGAGCGACGGTGGCGGTGACACCGGCTCGACGGAGCAACACGCTCCCGTACATCGCGGCGTGATACGACGTGCCGCAGGCGACGAACACCACGTGTTCGATGTCCGAAAGCGATCCGGGGGGAAACTGTTCGAGGGTCGCGGTTCCGTCCTCGATTCGACCCTCGAGGGCCTGTCTGAGCGCGACGGGTTGCTCGTCGATCTCCTTTCGCATGAAGTGGCTGTACGCCCCTTTTTGTGCGTCGCCCGCATCCCAGTTGATGCTCTCGACCGGCCGCTCGAGCGGGGTTCCCGAGGCGTCGGTGATGCGATACCCGTCGGGGGCGATGGCGACGTAGTCGTCCTCCTCGAGGTACACGACCGTATCGGTGAAATCCAGGAAGGCGGGCGCATCGCTTGCGACGTACGTCGCGTCGTATCCGACACCGAGGACAAGCGGCGACCCGTGTCGCGTCGCGAACACCGTCTCCGTCGAGTCGATCGTGACCGCGAGCGCGTAACTCCCCTCGAGTCGGTCGACGGCCGCACGGAACGCGGCCTCCGGACTCATCCCCAGATCGAGTTCCTCGGCGATGAGGTGCGGGACGACCTCGGTGTCCGTTTCGCTCTCGAAGCGGTGGCCCCGTTCGCGGAGTTCCGCTCGAAGCGATCCGTGGTTCTGGATGATGCCGTTGTGGGCGACGGCGACCCGGTTTTGACAGTCGGTGTGTGGGTGGGCGTTCGCATCCGACGGCCGTCCGTGGGTGCTCCAGCGGGTGTGTCCGAGACCGCTGTTGCCGGGGAGCGAACGACCCTCGAGTGCTGCACGCAGTTCGGACGTCTCGCCTTCACGTTTGCAGACCTCGATCGTTCCGCCGGACTGTATCGCGATCCCCGCGGAATCGTAGCCGCGGTACTCGAGGTTCTCCAGCCCCGCCATGAGTTCCTCGAGCGCCCCGCCGTTCCCGACCCTGGCGATGATCCCACACATCTCAACGTACCCTCCGTCGTGTGGTGCCATTCGGTCGGGGCCGGGATGGGACGGATCCGTTCGTCGTAAACGCCGCTTCTCGATAGGATGGGGACACAACTACTGGGATAGATCCGAGACAGTGATTTTGTTATGTGGTACCGAACCCGAGCCGCGACCGGTAGTTGGATCACGTCTCGAGACGGTGGAACGCGTCTCCGGGTCACTCCCGAAGGAGGGAGAGATCCGAATCGGAGGCGGCGACCGCGTGAACCGTTGCCAGGAGGAACGCCGAGAACATGGCGACCGAGACGACGGCGGGGACGACGCTGCTAGCGAACATCGATGCGGCGAACACTCCGAGACACCCCGAAAGCGAAAGCGCGCCGTAGTACCGATACCACGGCGTGTCGGCCGTGTCCGCTTGCTCCAAATACTCGGTGAACGCCTCGGCGTGGGGGCCCCGTTTGACGGTCCCCCTGTTGCGCTCGAACTCGATTGCCCCGGCGTCGTCCATCCGGGGCAGGTGACACTGGTACAGACCGACGTACACCCGCTTTCGTTCCTGGGCGTCCAGCGCATGCGGCGGTTTGTCGTTCTCTATGCCGCCGATGTGTTCGGCAAGGTCGCTCAGCGTCGTCGAGCCGTCCCGGTCCTCGATCGCCTGAAGAACCAGCCGGCGCCGACTGTTTCGGAGAATGTCGAAGACGGTATCGAGCGAAACGTCTCCGGGGTCTACGTCCGACTCGGACGCTCCGGATCCGCCCCGAGGTGACGAGTCCGGCGCCGGTGACGAAGGGTCCTGTATCGCCTCCGCGGAATCCCCTGAGTTTCCCCCCACCCCTGCGTCGTGTTGCAGTTCGTTGGCCGATACGGCCGGACGCAGGCATCTCTCGCTGCCGGTTATGCAGTTCATTATATCGACAACCCTTTTCAAAACGGCATATTATAAATATACCGGCCGAACTCAATCGTTCAATTATTTTTGCCTTACGTATTAGACTCACTTACTCGGGAAGATATAACAGCACGATTGACACAGTATCTCACAGTTACTTGGAAACTCGGGATTCAGGCCACAGAGGAGTTTGAATCGGGGGCGGAAGTCACGTGTCGGAGGCGGTAATAGAGTTATTACAAAATAGAAACCCACCTCAGACGCACGTAGGATGTCATCGACCGAAAAAAACGTGCCGGGAAGTATCCGCGCAACGATCGTCCACAACGAGTCCTCCCCGGACGAGTGTACGCTCCACCCCGCACGGCCCCGGGAAGACGAACACACGACGGCGTGGATAACCGCGAGGGAAGGGTCGTTCGTCCGGCTCGCGTCGTGCAGATAGCGATCGAAGAACGGGTTGCCGCTCCGAAAACCCGACGCATACGGCCGTTAAGCAGGATTATGGGCCGTATAATTAGCACCGCTTCGTCGAAACGCCGAACCGTCCGTGCCGAAACGGCCACCACGGCAGGGATAGAGCACGGGGAACGGATCACGGCTGGTGGGACCTCGATAGCGTGAAACCGGGAGAAGCCGGCGACCGTCCGTACTCCCCGTTCGACGGATCACAGATCATGACCACGACGGGAACGAACGCGCTCGGACGCTGCCCGGAGTGCGATGCGGAGATACCCGCCTCGCGGATCCTGATAGAGTACGAAACGGCGGAGGGAACGGAGGCGTTCGCGGAGTGTCCGGGGTGTCTCGATGTGGTGCATCCACGGTAGCGGTGCTGTGGGGGGGTCCTGTGGTAACCGTTCCCCGGTAGCTTCCCTGATTCCCATCCACCACGGGGGACAACCAGCGGCTACCCCGCTCCGTCAGTTCTCACCCGGCGGCGAGAGGGTTCGACCGAACTCGTCGAACTCCTCGAACGGTTCGGGGAACTCACTCGGGAGCTGACGGCTCTCTCGGTTGTCGATGAGCGGGCCAAGGTCTTCTGCAACGGGTTCCCAGCCGGGTTTGATTTTCACGCTTTTGGCCGGCGACCCGGCGGCGATGTGGTGGGCGGGGACGTCCCCGAGCGTGGTCGCTCCCGAACCGACCATCGCGTTGTGCCCGATCCGACAGCCGGCGCTTATCATCGATCCGTACCCGAGTCGCACGTCGTCCTCCAGTATCGTCTCGTAGTTCGTCACGTCGCTTTGGTCGACGGTGTCGTGGGCGTGGGTGTGGATGTGGCTCCTGTCGGCGACCGAAACGCGGTCACCGATCGACAGCTTCCCCCGGTCGTCGAGGAGGACATCGTTGTGAATGACGACGTTGTCACCCATCTCGACGTTGTGGCCACACTGGATCTTGATTCCGCCGAACAGCCGGAGATTCTCGCCCGCCTCGGCGAAGAGGTGGTTCGCCAGCGTCTGCCGAAACGGGAGCGCGAAGGCGAGGTTGTTCGACAGCGGCGACAGATCGAAGCCGTTCCAGAGATACCGGATGCACTTGGCCTCCCGAAGCCTCGAGAGCTCCTGTTCGGCCCAGTGTTCGGTCTCGATGAGCGCGTTCCGCGGATCGTAGCTCCGGACCCGCATCCGCGTCATCGGCGAAAGTGACTCCCCGTCGCGGTAGCGTTCGTAAGCATCCCGGTCACCGAACAGGTCGGCGAGGATCTCGCCGACTGCGTCGGCCACGTCCGAATCCGACAGCCGGTCGTCGACGTAGTCGATGGTTTCGTCGATCGACGCCTGAACCGCCGGCGGAACGTCGACGTGTCGTTTGGTCATGGCGTCGACCCACCCGCTGTCGCCGTCGTTAGGGTCGTCGCGCGTTCGGACGAATGGGCCGGTGTTCGATTCACCTGCGTCCTCATATACCAAAGTTGAGTTAATATATAATAAGATCTCGGGTTAATGCATACGTTTTCACCAACTTTCCTCCGACTAAGCTTTATGTTGTAATTTTTGGAGCCGTAACCAAACGCGTGGTCCGGTGGGATGATCGTGCGCATGGTTTATACGGGTCCGAGGCGGCGTCAGATCTCGCCGTTCATCGCCCGGACCAGTCGGTCCTCGAACGCCTCGAAATCCGGATTCCCGTCGCCGTCGGTCGGCATACCGCTGAGAGGCACCTGGCCGCCGGCCATGCGGGCGTGGCCGCCGGCGCTCGCCGTCTCGATACCCTTGACGGCGTGTTGGAGACACTCGCCCATGTGGACGCGGTCGTCGTTCGATCGGGCCGAGACGTGGACGACGCCGTCCGCGAGGCCGTACAGAACGACAGCCGTCGTCCCCTCGAGGCGTATCAGTTCCTCGACCGCCTGCGAGAGCGCGTCGACGTCGCGGACCTCGCCGACGTTGCAGATACCGAACGATCCGTCCACCCGGACGCTGTTGATCGCGTTGGCTTTCACCCGGAGGACGTCGTGGGACACCCCCGGGGTGGCGATCCGCCGGAGCAGATCGCCGTCGATGGCGGGAAACAGCGTCGCACACATCGTGAAGTCGGTGTTCGTACAGCCGTGCGTCAGGTTCTTGGTATCGGATTGAACACCGTACGTGAGCCCCGTCGCGAGTTCGCTGTCGACGACGAACTCGCCGTCGGACTCGCGCCCGTTGGGGTCGAAGACGGCATCGAGACCGATGAGATACTCGGTCAGGATCGAGGCGGTCGCGCCGTAGTCCACCCGGGTGTCGGTGAACTCGTCTCCGGCCCCGTTCCCCGGATGATGGTCGACGACGGCCACCGGTTCGACGCCCTCTGAGCCGATAAACCCCCGAGGTGTGTTGTGGTCGACGAGAACGACCCGGTCGGGCCGGTCGATATCGGAGACGGCTTCGATCCGCTCGCAGTCGAACCCCAGAACCGTCCGGAACGCCCGGTTCTCCGGCCGGCGGATCTCCCCCGGATACTGGACGGTCGTCTCGGTGTTGACCCGGTCGCCGATCGCTTCGACCGCCATCGCCGAGGCCATCGCGTCGGGGTCGGGGTTCGGGTGCATGAGCACCGTGACCTCGTCGTAGCGCTTCAGCAGGGACCGGAACCGTTCGCCCTTCGAACGCCGGAGTCGCCGGGCCAGCCGGTAGAGGCCGTACAGGCCGACGAGCACCACCACCGCACCCACGGGATAATAGAGGGGGTCCCCCGGAACGGACCCGAACTCCAACGACCCACGAAACAGCCTCGAAACAGCCTCGGGGAGGCCCCGTACGGCTACAACGGACCCATCAGTGGCGGTCGCCGTGGTCACGTGGTTCGGTACCATAGCGTTTCGATCTTTGACGTTCCCGATCAAAAACGTTCGTGGCGGACGCGTTGGGTTCGCCGAGACTGCGTTGGCGAACCCACCCCGTCGTCTCCCCGCCCCCACCAACGTATATATATCGAGTGGTCGATACCACGTCCTACGATGGCAAACCACCCCACGATCGGTGACACGCTCGAACAAACCGTCGCACGACACCCGGACAACGACGCCATCGTGTACCCCCGTCGGGACCAGCGGTGGACGTACGCGGAGTTCGACGAGCGGGTCAACCGACTCGCGAACTCGCTTTCGGAACTGGGAATAAAGAAGGGCGACCGGGTCGCCACCGTCCTTTATAACGGGTCGGAGATGGCGCTTGCGGTGTACGCCTGTGCGAAGCTTGGAGCCGTCTTCACGCCGTTGAACTTCCGGCTGCCTGCAGACGAGATCGAGTACATCGTCAACGACGCAGCGGCGACGGCCGTCCTGTTCGAGTCCGCGACACGCGGGGCCGTCGAGGGGGCCCGCCCGGAACTCGACACCGTCGAGGAGTATATTTACGTCGACGACGGGGCGCCCGCGTACGCTCGCGACTTCTACAGGCTCGTCGAATCGGGCGACAGCGACGCGCCGGACGTGCTCGTCGAGGAGGACGACACCTACGCGTTCATTTACACGTCCGGGACGACGGGTCGGCCGAAAGGCGTCGTCCACGAGCACCGCAACATGATGGAGCACAACTACCTCTGTATCGCCGAAATGAGCCTCACGCGGAACGACGTCGGGCTCTCGGTCATGCCGCTGTATCACTGTGCGGAGCTGCACGTCTGTCTGTTCCCCCGGGTCCAACGCGGCGTGACGAACGTCATCCACCACGAGTTCGAACCGGACCGGGCGCTGGAGGCGATCGCGGAGCACGACGTCTCGGTGCTGTTCGGGGCACCGACCGCCTGGAACGCCCTCGCGTCGGCGGCGGCCGGGACCGACGTCGACGTCTCCTCGCTTCGGTTGGGCGTGTACGGTGCGGCCCCGATGCCGGAAGACGTCCTGAAAAACGCGCGCGAACAGCTCTGTGAGGCGTACTTACAGGCGTACGGGATGACTGAAATCGGCCCCTGCGGGGTGTTTCAGCCCCCCGAAGACCAGATTCCGAAACAGGGTTCGGCCGGCCTCCCGGCGCTCAACCACGAAGTGCGGATCGTCGATCCTGACGGGGACCCGGACGACCCGGTCGACGAGGGCGATGCCGGGGAGATCCTCATCTCGAGCCCCTGTACCATGCAGGAGTACTGGAACCGCCCGGAGGCGACGGCGCAGTCGCTGCGGGTCGACGGTTCGGGGACCGAGTGGTACTACACGGGCGATATCGGGTATTTCGACGGGGACGGCTATCTCTACGTCGTCGACAGGAAGGACGATATGATCATTTCCGGGGGCGAGAACGTTTACCCCGCGGCGGTCGAAAACGCGCTGTTTTCACACGCGGCCGTCAGCGAGGCCGCAGTCGTCGGCGAACCGGACGAGGAGTGGGGGGAGTTGATCGTCGCCTACGTCGTCGCCGACGGCGACGCGTCGGCCGAGGATCTCGACCGGTATCTCCTCGATAGCGACGCGCTCGCGGATTTCAAGCGCCCCCGGACGTACTATTTCGTCGACGAGCTGCCGAAGAACCCGAGCGGGAAGATACAGAAGTTCAAACTCCGCAACGACGAGGCGGAGCTCCGACCCGACACCGAGACGGTCGAATAGAGCCGTTCGATGGCGTTCAAATCGGTGTCGTGCTCAACGGCGCCTCACACTCCGGGCTGTCTTTTATTATTCGCTGCGTCATACACGTGTTCGATGGTTCAAACAGGAGACACCGCACCGACGTTTACCGCGACGGTCGGAACGAGCGACCACGAGACGTTCGAACTCGACGATCACCTCGGCGACGGGCCCGTCGTACTCGCGTTCTTCCCGGGGGCGTTCACGCCGCCGTGTACGAACGAGATGATCGCGTTTCAGGAGCGCCACGGGGACTTCGCTGACGCGGGGGCCGCCCTTTTCGGTATCAGCGCCGACTCGCCGTTCTCGCTCGGCCGATTCAGCGAGGAACACGGGCTGGAGTTCGACCTAGTGAGCGACATGGGCGAAGCGGCGATCGGCGCCTACGACGTCGGGATCGATATTGCGAATCTCGGCCTCCACGGTATCGCGAACCGCGCCGTCTTCGTCATCGACGCCGACGGGACGGTAACGTACGACTGGGTCGCCGACGATCCGACGAACGAACCCGACTACGACGAGGTCCTCGAGGCGGTCGGGGCCGCCTGAGCGGAGCGGATGATTGGACGGCGACGACGGGGCGCCGCCGGACGAAAAAGCTACTCGAGGTCCGGACTACCTTCCGATGGACCGTCGGCGACCCCGGACCGTTCGCCGCTTCCATCGGGCACGACCGGATCGCCACCGGCAGCGTTTGCGATGTCGCCGTCCCGTTCTCCGGACGATTCCGTCGGGGCGTTCCGCGACGGGTCAACCCCCGGTCCGGAGTCGACGGATCGGTCCTTCGGGGCGTACGTGTAGAGGACGTCGTCGACGACGTAGTACAGCGACCGCGTCGGGTCCTCGATCACCCGGCTGTTCGTATCGACTGCGACGTCGACCAGCCCTTCGAGGGAGTCGGTTTCGATCCGGGGTTCGGCATCGATCGGCGATGAGCCGGCCCCCGTCGTGATCCAGTCGTCGAACCGCGAGCGCTCCGTGTGTTGTCGAAGCCGCCGGTGTTCCGACGCCGACAACGAAACCGCTCCCCGATGCCGGAGCCCGCCGAGGGCGCCGCCGAGCAACAGTCCGACGAGCAACGCCGCCGGTCCGAAGACAGTGTAAAACGGACCATAGGAGCGTTCGACCAGTTCTTCGACGACCCGCTGGTGAGTGTCGGTGTAGGTTCCGGGTGTGTCGACGGCGTACGTCGATCCGCCGGGGTCGATGGAGAACGTGTTCGTGTGGCCGGTTTCCACGGGTCCACCCGACACCGAACCGCTTGCGTGGACCGACGCCTCGATCAGGATCTCCGTCTCGCCGGCCGAGCTCCCGAGTTCCCCCTCGATCTCCGAAACCTGTCGTTGGATCGCCGGAACGTCGAGTTCGAACGATGCGGTCGCCGCCTCGTCGGGCGCGAGACCGCTGACGGTCTGGTTGTCGATTTCCTCGCGCCGTTCCCAGAGGGTCTCGCCGCCGCTCGTCGAGCGAAGGAGCAAAGACAGCGTGATCGTCGCGTCGAGGTCGCCGGCGGCGGCGGCGTACTCGTACCGGTAGGTCCCGGCCAGTCGCGGCGAGATGCGCGTATAATACGTCTCTCGATCCTGCAGGGATTCCCCCAGATCGAACACCGCACTCTCGTTTGTGACCGTCGCTTCGTGGGAGAATCCGCCCGTCTCCCGCCACTCGGTTTCGACCCGCTCTTCGGAGATGGTTCCGGGATCAGCGTAACCGGTGTAGCTCAACACGCCGCCGGCAGCCGCCAAAACGACGGCAAAGAGGAGGACGAACACGAAGTAGCGATCGAGAAGCCGCCTCGCCTTGAGCCCTCTCGGCGAGTTCCACGCGGAACTCACGCGTTGGCCCGTCCGATCGCTCGAAAAGCCCTCCTCGCCGGTGCTCGCGTCGTCGTTGACCGACTCGGGATCCCCGTCAGTCATGGCCTCCACCCCGGTTTTCGGCTCCGGAGCGGACGGGGCGCGACGTGTCGTCCGAACGCGGTGTGTCCCCCCGGCAGCCACACTCGTGCGATGCGATCATGCTGACCGGTGGTTCGCGACCCGTTTGTTTAGGTAATGAGACAGTACGGAGCCGAACGTCGACCACAAAGACCGGTTACCGGTCGGTACTCGACGCCACGCGACGGCTAGTTGCCGAGAGTGTCGGGCACGCCGTCGCTTCCCCCGTCGCCGTCACCGCCGTTCGCGCTTTCGTCAGCACCCTCCCTGTTATCCCCGTTGGATTCGCTGGGGGCCGGAACCGGACACCGACTGTGGCCGACGACATCGACGGTTATTCGAGTTGTAACCCCGGTCACCGAGGCGACGACCGTGATCTCGCCGGGTACGGGCCTGAACGGAACCGTGAATCGATGGCTATCTTGGGGAGTGATTTCGGGTTTGAACACGCGGTTGCTCACCATCCGTTCGTCACCGGTTATCCGCTCGACGGTGACTGGCTGCCCCAGTCGGTTCGTGACTTCGACGCTGACCGGCGTGGCGCTGTTCGTGCCGTTCGACGCGTTACCGGAACCTCCTCGTGCGCTCTCGTCGGGCAAATAACACGCCTCGATACCGATCGCTGCCCGATCGTTGTCCACGACCCGAATGTCGGAACCACGATCGAGATCCATCGCAGCGAACCCGCCGCTTGCGAGGACGGCGAGCGCCAGTGCGAGCGCGAAGAGTCCGGCAGTGAGCTGTCTATATGTCATTGGTGTATATCGAGTCGATCGCTGGTTCGAACCCCGTTCGACCGTGCATCTACAGTGTGGACGAGCGTCGAAACCGCAAACACCGCGAAGACGATCGTGCCGACCGTCGTGCCCGAAACGCTCCCGAAGGGATACACGCCGAACCAGTTCGCGACGATCACCCCGGTTGCGGCGGCCGACAGCGTGAGATACCGGGTATGCCACGCGGTGTCCCTCGGATCGCGATCGAGATACAACCCCACTCTATCGGCCGCGTCGCCGGGTTCGACCCGGTTCGTGTCCGGGTCGTATTCGACGATCCCCGCGTCGTCCAGTTTCGGCAGGTGGGTCTGTCGGAGCGTGTTGTAGACGCGCTTGCGCTGTGCCGGGGAGACGTCGTCCGGCGGCGTGTCGGTCTCCCAGGCAGTGACGTAATCGACGAGATCGCTGAACTCGAGCGGACCGTCCTCCTCGGTTCGGTTCAGATAGCGTATGACACACTGGCGACGCCGGTTGCACAACACGTTGAATACCTCCTGTCGGGAGGGTCCTTCGAACCCTCCGGCTCCGGTTACCGTTCCGAGCAACCCCTTCCGTCCCGAGCGTATGTTTGAATCCATGATCCTGTCGGTTTCTGACCCGCCGGGCGATGCGGTGTCGGTGTTCCGGATGAGTGCCCCCGTGTGCAAAAGTAATCGTAGCTTGCAGCACCGAAGCCGGCGATATACGGTCGATAACCGCGGGACGCGTCCATCACGATCCGCTGGCTACCGCCTCGGGGGAGCGCAGCCGCTGGGTCCGTGATCGTCGATGGAAAATAGCCTCGGTCGGGAACCAGGGGGAAACAGGCGAACCCGACTAGAGGTCGTCCACAGTGAACTCGTCGTGGCTGCCGGCCCGCACGACGATCTCGCCGCTGAGGTCAGTTTCGTCCGGATCAACGCCGTTCACGTTCACGAGAATCGTGACGTATGCGCTACTCCCGGAACGGAGATTCGACGACCACT
>CAZOFL010000073.1:0-12391 GCA_964579035.1 uncultured Natronomonas sp.
GCGTGACCGACGCCGAAGGAGGTGTCGTTCGACATCGGGATCTGTTTGCCGTCCTCGCCGAACACCTGCTGGAGGTCGCCCGACCCCTCGCCGAGTTTCACGTCGACGACGATGTCGGTGCCGAAATCGATGAACGGGAACTGCTCGGTGATGTACTCGCGGGCGGCACGGAGCGCGATCGTCTCCGCCGGAATCTTCGCTCCGTCGTACTCCTTCGTCGCCCGCCCCGTAATGAGAAGATAGATGGGATCGACGACCTCGCCGCCGCCGAAGGCGGGGGCCGAACGGCCGGCGACGAGTTGGGTCTCGTCGGTGTTGTAGTGGAGGACCTTTCCGACCCGGTCGAGATACTCGCGCGCGAGCGCCTGGGAGACGTGTTCCGCGATCCCGTCACAGAGTGAGTCGGGGTGGCCGAGCCCCTTTCGCTCGACGATCTCGACGTCTTGGGCTTCGACCGCGCGGCCATCGACCGGCTCGACGCGGATGTTTCGGTCAGTCATTACCTCTCTTTCCGCTCGGCAGGTTCTATAACTTACGGAAACCAAATTGGCCTTATTGATTACTGTGGCACATTATTTTTCCCCGAGGAGGAGCCCCAGATACGAGGTCCGGATCCCCTGCTCGGGATCGAGACCGAGGCGTTCGAGCAGTTCGATCGCGCCGTCGCGTGCGGGCCCGACCTCCTCGGCCTCGGTTTCGACCTCGACGAACTCGCCGAGTCCCTCGACGGTATCGAGCGTGACGGTGTACTCCCCAGTGTGGAATCGCTCGCGGGTCTTTTCGACGGTCGCGGCCGGTTCGAAGCCGACCGATTCGAGGATCGAGGCCATCGTTTCGCCGTCGCCGACGCCCGTCTCCGCCTCCTCGCGCGTCTTCGAGGCCGCGTCGACGAGCGGTCCTTTGTATGTGACCTTCGCCCGTTCGCCGGAGTCGTCGGTCTCGCGGCGGATGCGGAGGGCTTCGTCGGTCTCACCGAACGCCCGGACCGGATGGTCGTAATACGTATCGATCTGTGTGACTGTCCCCGTCGGCTCCGCGCCGATCCCCTCGAGTCGGGGGCGGAGCGACCCGTGCTCGGCGCGGAGTTTCAGCTCGACTTCGTACATACGTTCGGAGAGTCCACGAGGCGTCAAAAGCGTCGTGGCTCCCGCCGCCTCGAAACGTGATTGTTAAGGGTGGGACGACTGTCGTGGAGAGTATGAGCGACGAATCCGACGAGGTCGAGGAGACCGAAGCACCCGAGGACGAGGCAACCGATCCCGAGACCGAGGAGGAACAACCGGACGCCGAGCCCGAGGGGCTGCAGGACGGGGCGTTCGTCAAGATCGGCTACACCGCCCGAACGGTCGAGGACGATCAACTCGTCGACACGACAGACGAGGCGGTCGCCGAGGAGGAGGGCGTCGCCGATCAAGGCGAGTTCGCCCCCCGAACCATCGTGCTCGGTGAGGGACATCTCTTCCCGGCCGTCGAGGACGACATCCGGGGCAACGAGGTCGGCGACGAGGGCAGTGTCGTCGTGACCGCCGAGGAGGCCTTCGGCGCCTACGACGACGAAGAGGTCCGAACGGTGTCCGCCGACAAGATCGACGAGGACGACCGCTACCCCGGCGCTCGGATCCAGATCGACGGCCAGCAGGGGGTCCTCGAGACGATCATCGGCGGCCGCGCCCGCGTCGATTTTAACCACCCGCTCGCCGGTGAGGATATCGAGTACGACTACGAGATCCTCGAACTCGTCGAGGGGGACCTCGAACAGGCCCGCGGCCTCCTGAACATGTTCCTCGATCTCGACCTCGAGATGTGGGTCGATACCGACGAGGTCGAGGAAACCCGCGTCGAAGAGCCCGACGAAGACGACGAGGATGCCGAACCCGAGACGATCACGGAGACCGTCGAAAAGCGCACCCTCTACGTCGAATCGACGCCGCAGTTGTCGATGAACCAACAGTGGATGATGCAGAAACAACAGATCGCACAGCAGCTCATCGAGCTGACCGACATCGACCGGATCCTCATCCAGGAGATCCTCGACGGCGGCGGCATGGGGATGGGCATGGGCGGTATGATGGGCGGCATGGGCGGTGGCGGCGTCCCCGACGATGTCGACCTCGAGGAAGCCCTCGAGGAGGCCGACATCGACGCCGACGAGATCGCCGACGAACTCGAATAACGGCCGCCGACCCGCCGCGTTTCCTTACGGGTTTGCGCCCTCGCCGCCGAGCGACACATGCATCGACACCCCGATACTCCCGGGAGAACCCGTCTTGCTCGGACGGTGAACCGTCTCGAGGGATTCGGTGTCGGAACCGCGTGGGACCGCTCACTCGCGAACGGCGGGGTCGCCCTCGACGTCGGGGGACTCCTCGACAGCGGTCGTCAACGAGACGTTTAACCTGAGCATCGATCCCGCACCCCCGACGACCGTGACGACGTTTTTCAACGCGTGATCGACGACGGCGGCCGCAAGCGCCGTCGGCCAGGCGATCGGCGTCAATGCGACGACGATCAGGGTGAACGCGCCCTCGTACAGCCCGATCCCGCCCGGCGAGAGCGGTAACACCTTCGCGAGGTTGCCGACGGCGACGGCGAAAAACCCGACGGCCAAGAGAAGCGCAAGCGACAGTTCGACGCCGAAGGCGGCGAACACGGCGATCGCCGTCAGGATATCGATCCCCCAGACGGCGAGACTCGACAGGCCCACGGCGGCGAACGCCCGCCGATCCTCAGCGATCGTCTGGACGTCCGCGACGAACCGTTCGAGGACCCCCGCGACGTACTCGACGTAGGAGTCGTCGCTCAACCGATCTAGGGACGCCCGGATGAGATTTCCCTCGGAGCGGGCCGTCACGACGATCGCCGTGATGGTTGCCAGCGCGACACAACTGACCCCCGCGGCGACCAGTACGGCTGTCCGACCGCTCTCGTTGACGCCGCCGCCGGCCTCGGCGGTTCGAAGCGCCGTCACGTCGACGCCAGCGAGCGCCAGTCCCAGGAACGTCACGCCGGCCAAAGACGCGATCGTCAACAGATCGAACACCCGTTCGATGGCGAGGGAGGCACCCCCCGACGGGTAGGGGATCCCGCGCCGTGTCTTGAGGATGTAGGCTCTGATCGCGTCGCCGCCCCGGGCCGGGACGACGAGGTTGCCCGTCTGGCTCACGAAGATCGCCCCGGTCAGAAAGCCGACCCGCTCGCGGTAGCCGAGTTCCGAGAGGATGTCGCGGTAGCGAAGCCCTCGAATCGGCCACGACAGCAGATAGATGCCCGCCGCGGCCGCGACGAGCGCCGGATCGGCACGGCCGATCGCCGAGATCACCTCGCTCGGATCGAGATACAGCGTCATCAACGCGACCGCGAGGGCGACGAGGACGGTGCCGGCCGCGGTCGTCGTCCGGCGGTCGATCCGCGGCCGCACCGATACCTGCCACCACAGCCGGACGACCCCGCTTCCCATCCCGAGTACGTCCCGGACCGGATCGACCGTCGTGTCGCCTTTCGGCTCCCAGCCGACCGGGAACTCCTTGATCGTGTGGCCCATCCGCTGGGCGCGAACCAACACTTCCGTATCCCAAAACCAGTGGTCGTCCTCGACGCCGTCGAGCACCTCGAACAGCGTGTCCCGGTCGAACGCTTTGAACCCACACTGGTGATCGTGCAGCGCCGATCGAAGCACGAGCCTGACGAGGGCGTTGTACCCCGATGAGGCGACACGCCGCTCGGGATCCCGTCGCTGTTCGTTTCCCGGGAGCCGCCTGGAGCCGATGGCGATGTCGTACCCCTCCGAACGGATCGACTCGACGAGTTCCTCGAGGTGTGTCATGTCCGTCGCCAGATCCGTATCGAAGTATGCGAGGACGGTCCCCTCGCTCGCCCGGAAGGCGCGTTCGAGCGCACCGCCCCGGCCGAGGCGGTCGTCGCTGTGGAAGTGACGGATCCGGTCGTCGGCCCCGGCCATCCGGGCCACGATTTCGGCGGTCCGGTCGGTACAGCCGTCCTCCGCGATCAACACCTCGAACCCGTCGGCCGGAAGAAACCCCGTGAGCGTCTCGAGGGTCGACTCGACGGTCGCCTCGATGGTGTCCGCTTCGTTGTAGGCGGGCAACACGACGCTTACCTCCCGGTCGCTCATCGACCGTGTGTCGTGAACCCCTCGCAATCAACCTTCTGTTCTGCCCGCTACGTAAACTACCCTACCCTACTTCGCTCTCCACGTCGTCGGGCAGGTACGCGCGGAAACGAAGCGTGTGTTTCATCGTTGGTTAGTCGAGTTTTTCGACGGTGAGTTTCAGTTGGTCGCCTTCTTCCAGGTCAAGACCGTCTCGGACTTCGGGATCGTGACGACACCCCGTTGTCGCAGTTTTGGATAGCATTCCATCCGCCCCATCCTGAGTCATAATAATGCTGTCGGCTTCAACCCCGGGGTCAAGCTCCAGGGCAGTCGCCTCGACCGCCTGTACACGAGCACAACGGATATGGGCGACGCCGACGAACCCCGCCCAATGATCGAACTCCCCGTCTCCAGTGCGGTCGCTGTGGGCGTCGGAGGCATCGTCGCGGTCGTCGTCATCTTTCTCCTCCTGAAGCGCCGCGGCGGCCACGACACCGCCGCCCAGCGCGAGCGCGACCGTGCCCACCGAAACGCACAGAAACGACCGCCCGAGGAAGCCGCACAGAAGGGCGAGACGTACGACCTCGTCGTCAAGGAGACCCAGTACGACCGCGTCCCGCCGGAGGTCCGTGGGACGATAAACGGGTTGCAAACGTTCGTTCGGGACATCCCGGATCCGGACGGGTCGGCCGCCCTCGACGTCGGGGAGACGGTTCGGGTTCGGATCACCGACTACGGGACAAAAGGAACGACCGCACAGGCGCAGTTTCTCACGCGAGTCTGAGGGGCCGACCCGACCGGAGACGCTTTTATCCGTCGCCGTCAGCGATCCGTCATGGCGCTTTCGTTCGACTGCTTTACCCTTGCGGCCTCGACCGCTGATCTCGCGGAGGAACCGATCGCCCGCGCGGGCGCGGACTGTCTCGAGTTTCGGATGGATCTCGCGAACGACCCGTTGGCCGCCCTCGAGGGGTACGACGGCGAGTTGCCGATTCTCGTGACGAACCGCGCCGAGTGGGAGGGCGGTGACGCCGCCGCCGGCCGTCTCGACGCTCTGGAGGCGACACTCGATCAAGACGCGGTCGGCGCGATCGACATCGAACTCGCCGCCCTCGAGACGGACGGCCCGGGCGACACGGAACGGGCCCGCACGCTCGTCGACGCGGCGAGTCGGGCGGGCGTGTCCGTCGTCGTCTCGACGCACGACTACGAGGGGACACCCGCGAAGTCGGAGCTTTCGACCCGGCTCCGACGGGCGAGCGAACACGGCGACGTCGGAAAGATCGCGGTGACGGCGACCGACCGAAGCGACGCGCTCTCGGTGCTCTCGGTGACACACGAGTTGACGGAGGCCGGCGTCCCCGTCGCGACGATGGCGATGGGGGAAGCCGGGAGTCACACCCGTGCCGTTGCGCCGGTGTACGGATCGAAGATCGGCTACGCCCCGGTCGATCCCGAGCGCGCGACCGCACCGGGGCAGTACGATCTCGCGACGCTGCGGGAACTGGTCGATCGGCTGTCGGGGTAGGCGCTGTCGACTGCCGCCCCCGATGGATAACTATCGGGCTGCTCACGCCGTTCGCGGTGGACAGGACGTTACTTCTCGATAATCGATTCCTCGACCGCCTCGCCGAAGTGTCGAGCGACGTCCTCATACCGGACGAGCAGTTCGTCGCCCGCCTCGAGATCCGTGACCGAGCGCCGCCCCGAGCTCGTCGCGACCTTGATCGTCTCGGCGTTCTGCAACAGCGTCTCGATCCGGTCGCCGTTGTCGAGTTCGGCTTCGACCCGGAACATCGGGCGTTTCTCGATCTTCGCGCGCCCGACGATCGCCTCGCGGGTGTTCCCGTCCGTGTCGACGATCTGGATCTCGTCGCCGGATTTCAACTCCGCGAGATACTTCGTCTCCCCCTCGGGCGTTCGGACGTACGCGTGGACGGCTCCGGCGTTGACACGGAACGGCCGTGAGGCGACGTACGGCGAATCGGCGGTTTCGGCGTGGACGAAGAAGAGACCCCGGCTCATCGACCCGACGAGCATTCCCTCGTCGTGGTCGAGCATCGACGCGGTGTCGACACAGACGCGGTCGGCCGACCCGGTCTCCTCGATGTCGGTGATGGTCGCGTACTCGAGATCGAGGTGTTCACGCTCGCTCGCGTCCCGAACCCCAACGGTCGCACGGATCTCGTCCGGGTCGTCGGTATCGAGCAACACGGCGTCGGCACCGATCTCGAGCGTCTCGAAGGCGGTTCGAGCCTCTTCGGCGTTTCTGACGCCGGCGACGAGGTCCGTCTCCTCGCCGATCCGGGCGATGAGGTTCTCGAGCGGGATGATCTGCCAGTCCTCGCCGACGACCAGCGTGTAAGCGGCCTCGGCGGCGGCCGCCTCGGCGAACGCCTCGTACTCCGAGTCGAGGATCCGGACGAACGCGCCGCCGGGGCCCTCGGTTCGGCGGAGCGTCGTCAGGTCGGCCGACCCCGAGAGGTCCGACGGGAGATCGACGGTCCCGTCACCCTCGCCGTCCTTGCCGACGATAACCGCGTCGGCGTCGGGGGTCTCGTCCGCCTCGGCGTCCATCACGTGGACATCGTCGCCGGCGAAGGCGGCGACATCGACCCGGCCGAGTTCCCTGACCCGGCCCACGTCGCGTTCGTCCACGAGCACCCAGTCAACGCCGGCTTCGAGACCGGCGGTGATGCGGCGCTTTCGCGCCTCCCAGTCGCCGACCTCGTCGTCGGCCTTCAGCCACACGGAACGTGTCATGTTCGGCCGGTCGCGGGGGCGGCTATTGAACGTGGCGGGACGGGACGCGTCCGGCCCCGGTGGCTCCGATCGGTATACGATACGATTAAGAGGAATCGTGGCGTCGTGCCGATAGAACGATGATCGATCTCGACCTCGATATGCGGCAATACGACTGTCCGTTCATCGACACCACCGACGAGGTCGACGTGAGCTTCTCGGCGATGCAGTGGCAACTCGATACGAGCCGGGAGCAACTCGAAACCCGGCTGATGGTCGAAGCCGACTCCCGGACGGAGCTCTCGGCTGGGCTGCGGACGCTTCGCGAACACCGCAACATGACCGACTGCACGACGCTGAAAAAACGCGACGGCGTCGCCACGGTCCGGACGTTGATCGAACAGACCGACGCGATGTACACCGTCAAGGAGCACGGCGGCTACATCACCGGCCCGTTCAACATCGAGGACGGGACCGAAATGTGGCACGTCGGCTTCGACGACGAGGCGACCGCCGACCGGGCACTCTCGGAGCTCGATCGCTCGAACGATGTCGTCGTCGAGAGCCGGGCGGATCTCTCGATCACGGAGCTTTTCGACGTGGTGGAGAACGCGGGCGCCGCCCACGGCTTCCTCGATAGCTGTCGGAAGCTGACACAGACCGAACGCGAGACGCTCGTCACGGCCGTCGAGGCCGGCTACTTCGAAACCCCCCGCGAGATGTCGCTCGATGACCTGGCCGACGAGTTCGACGTCTCGAAGACGGCCGCTTCGATGAACCTCCGGCGGGCCGAGCGCAAACTCGTCAGTTCGACCGTCGACTCGCTGTCGTCGATCCAGGGGATCGAGTAGCCGACGGAGGGCTCTCAGCGAACGTTTCGAAACTCGATGCGTACCCCACCGTCGCCTCCCTCGGTCGCCGAGACATGCCACCGGTGTGCCGCGGCGATCTGCTCGACGATCGCGAGCCCCAGCCCCGTCGCGTCGTCGGTCGTCGAGAACCCCGGCTCGAAGAGGTCGTCGTACCCCCCGACCTCGGGCCCGTTGCCGTCGTCTTCGATAAAAAAGCCGTCGTCGAGGTCGCCGACTGTGACCGAAACCGCGTCCCCGCCGTGTTCGACCGCGTTTCGATAGACGTTCCGAAACGCCGCGATGAGTCGGCCCTCGTCGGCCGCCACGACCGCTGTCGCCTCGACGCTGAGCGACGCCTCCGCCGTCTCGACGCTCGCCCACGCCGCCGCCGCAATGTCGGCGATGTCGACCGGTTCGGTCTCCTCGACCGGCGTGCCCTGCGCTTCGAGCGTTCCGAGGTCGACGAGATACGCCTCCAGGCGATCGAGCGACGCCGCGACCTGTTCGAGCAACTCGTCTTCGTCCTCGGCGTCGTCCGAACGGACGAAATCGAGGTAGCCCTGCGCGACGCTGAGCGGGGTCCGGAGGTCGTGCGAGACGACGCTCCGGTACGTTTCGAGTCGGTCGTGGCGGCGCTTGAGCCGCCAGTCGGCGTCGGCGTCCGCGTCGGGTTCGTCGTCGCCGTCGGCGTGCGCACGTTCCACCGTCTCCCATATCCACTCACGTGATGAATAGCCTTCGGGGCGTTTCACCGACCGAGTCCGGGTCGACGAGCGCCGATCGGGGAACGAAGGCGACGGCATCGAACCGCGCGTTCGCCCACCAACGCTTATTTACTCACCGTTCGTCCGGGCGTTTATGCCGACTCGAGTTGTTTGCGATTTTACCGCGGAGGTGACACTCGGTCGGATGGACTCCGAAGAACCGCGCGCCATGCGGGTTCTCGTGGGGGACGACCGGATCGTGTTTGGGACCGACGAAATGAAGCGATCGATCGATCTCGACGACGTGTTCGACGTAGTCAGGGACGTTCCGCGTGGAGCGACGCCGAACGCCGACGAAACGGTCTCCATCGCCCACCGGATCGGCGGGGCGACTGAAGTCGCCTCGATCAGCGCTCGCGCCGACGAACTCGTTCGGTTTCAGGGCGCGCTGTACGGGCAGGCGCTCGGGGACATCCCGTGTGCCATCGAACACGAGTCCGGCGACGACGCCGTGGAACTGCCGACCGACCGGTTCCATCTGGGCGTGACCGCCTCGCGCGTCCGGTTCGTCGCGGAGACCGATCCGGAGTCCGAGTTCGTAATTTCCCGCGATCGAATCCTCGAATTTCGAGCGCTCGGGGGAGACGATGGCGATCGACGCCCGGCCATCCTGCTCGTGTCCGACAGCGGCGACGGGTTGACGAAGACGGTCATTCGACTGCCGTCGCCGAGACATCTCAACCTGTTCGGTCGATATCTGAAATCCGAGTTCCGATTATCCGAGTCCGAGACGACCGAGTCGCGGGAGCGACCCGATTCGATCGGTCTCCTCCTCGTCGACGACGACCCCCAAGACCTCCACGCCACGGAGATGTTCCTGAAACGGCGTCCGGAACAGTTCTCGATCGAGGTGGCGCCCGGGGCGCAAGCCGGCCTCGACGTACTCGAAACCGGCGACGCGATCGACTGCGTCGTGAGCGACTTTCGAATGCCCGGAATGGACGGTATCGAGTTCCTGCGGGCGGTCCGGGATCGGTATCCGAAGCTTCCGTTCATCCTCTACACCGGCAAGGGGAGCGAGGACGTCGCGAAGCGTGCGATCCTCGACGACGTGACCGACTACGTCGAGAAGGACGTCGGCACCGATCAGTACGACGTGCTGGCGGAACGGATCGACAAGGCAATCAGGCGGCCGACCGATCGCCGCTGACCCGGTCGCCGACACCGACTTTTATATTTATTCCCCGTGTCCTCCCGTGGTATGACCTGGCACGTCCCGATGCCGACCGAGAGCTACGAACACGCCCGCGAGGCGTTCGAGTGGGAGATCCCATCCGAGTACAACGCCGCCCACGACCTCGTCGGCAAACACGCTGCCCCCGATCGCCCGGCGCTGTATCAGGCGTATCCCGACGGCCGTCGCGAGACGTACACCTTCGCCGACCTCGATCGACGCTCAGACCGCCTCGCGAACGCGCTCGCCGACCGCGGCGTCGGTCGGGGGGACCGCGTCGGCGTCGTGTTGCCGCAGGTTCCGGCGAACCCGATCACGCATCTGGCGTGCTGGAAACTCGGTGCTGTCTCGATGCCGCTGTCGGTGCTTTTCGGCACCGACGGACTCGGCTACCGGCTGGACGACAGCGGCGCGATCGCCGTCGTCGTCGACAGCGACACCTACGACACCGTCTCGGCGGTCCGCGACGACTGCCCCGACCTCGAAGGCGTCCTCGAAGTCGACTGGAAGGGCCGCGGTGGCCACGAGGGGTCGACGGCGTTTCGGGCGGCACTGGAGGGGGCCGACCCCTCCTTCGATCCCGTCGAAACCGATCCGGAGACGCCCGGCATCATCATGTACACGAGCGGGTCGACCGGCAACCCGAAGGGCGTCCTCCACAGCCAGTCGGTGTGGCTGGGCCACTGTCCCGCGTTCAGGATGTATTTCGAATTGGACGTCTCGGAGGCGGTCTGTTGGACGCCAGCCGACTGGGCGTGGATCGGCGCGCTTGGTGACCTGGTGTTTCCCGCCTGGCACTACGGCCGTCCCGTCGTCGGCTACCCGATGGAGGGGTTCGATCCGGAGACCGCCTTCGGGTTGCTAGAGGAGTTCGACGTCACGTCGGCGTTCATTCCGCCGACGGCGATTCGAATGTTGATGAACGGTGACGCCGGAGGCGACGATCTCGCCCTCGAGGCGATCTGTTCGGGCGGCGAGCCGCTGACCTCCGAGATCCTCGAGTGGGCCGACGACGAACTCGACGGTGTTCCGATCAACGAGATCTACGGACAGACGGAGGCGAACCTGCTCGTCTGCAACTGCCGGGAGTGGTTTCCGGCGGTCGCCGGCAGCATGGGCAAACCCGTTCCCGGCCACGATGTCGCGGTCGTCGACCCCGACACCGGCGAGGAACGCCCGACGGGCGAGGTCGGGGAGATCGCCGTCCGACGGGAGGGCGACCCGGTCGTCTTCGGGGAGTACTGGAACCACCCCGAACGGACTGCCGAGGCGACGGTCGGCCCGTGGCATCTGACCGGCGACCTCGGGTACGTCGACGAGGACGGGCGTTTTTGGTTCAAATCCCGCGACGACGACCTCATCATCACGAGCGGCTATCGGGTTGGGCCCGGCGAGGTCGAGGACGCGATCCTCGAGCATCCCGATATCGAGCAGGTCGGCGTCATCGGAGTTCCCGACGACACGCGGGGGGAGATAATCAAGGCGTTCTGTCAGCCGATCGAGGGCGTCGACGGCGACGACGAGTTGCGTGACTCGATCCGCTCGCTCGTCAAGGAGACGCTCGCAAAACACGAGTATCCGAGGGAAATCGAGTTCGCCGACGCGTTGCCCACGACGACGACCGGGAAGATCCGGCGGACGGATCTACGGGATATCGACTCCGGAGCCTGAGAGGGGAGTCGGGTCGTCACGCCGGCTTCGATTCGAAAACCGGCTTCGGATCCGTGGGGCGGGTCACATCACAGACCCGGATCCGGCCGTCGGTGCGGACGAACACGTTCCAGGTTTCGACCCTGAAGCTGAGAAGCGCTTCGGCGCTGTCGTGGCGCTCGAACAGCGCATCGAGCGCGTCGCCGTCGACGAACTCGTACAACGGCGGAATCTCGGCCGGATCGACGCCGGCTGCCTTCCGTAGTGCCTCGATGATCGCCTCCGTCGGCGTCCGGTCGGTGCCGGACCCGCAGTAAGCGTCGACGACTGGCGTGCACCCGCGATAGACGGTCAGGCGCTCTTTTTTCATAATATGGGTTACACTGGAATCGTAATGAGGCTGTCGTCCGTTCCCGGGATCGTGAGTCCAGCGGCGTTCACTCCCCGTATCGCTCGACCCACTGGTCCTGTGCTCGTGCACCGAACTCGAACACCGTCCCTTCCGGAATGTCGGAGTCTCCCGGGTTGGTGATAGTTCCCGTTGCCGTGACACCCCCGGCTCGGTCGATCCGGAGGAACGGAGCCTCGGCGTACGTCGTTGCGAACCGCTCGCCGCCTTCGACCGACCCATCCGCATTCTCGCGGCAGGCATAGACCGTTCGCCGGGTAAGGACCGGCCAGTACGGATCGAACACGTCGTTGTTCCTATCAGTTGTTGGCAATGTGGGTGATGTCAATCAGTTCGAGGTCGCAGGCTCGAAAAGACGAGAGGGGAAAACGTCATCAACATTAGCCAAAGATTTGTTATACTGCGGGCCATGTATTAGAATGCTATGTGCCGAAATTGGAACTACAGTGAGAGAGCCGACGAAGAGACGGCGGAAAGCGACGACCCCCGCGACGGATCCGAGCAGCCATCGTTCCTGAACGAAGAGAGCAGCACCGACACTGAGTTGCTCACTGACGGCGGCGACGACGACGAGGAGTAGCGGTCGGTGGCGAGGCAGGCGGCTTCGTCGGCAAACCTTCGCGATTTTTTGTGCCGTATCGACACGGAGAGAGGTACTCAACGGTTGACATCCTCCCCGCCCTGAAGGGC
>CAZOFL010000074.1:0-12377 GCA_964579035.1 uncultured Natronomonas sp.
TCATCGTCGGCAACGAGGACACCTACGTCTTCGAGGACCGGATGGTGACGCCGCGGGGCTACGAAACGAAATACGACTACTGATATGACCGAATACGAAATCGCGGTCGATCTGGAGCTGTGTGAGGGGATCTTCGCCTGTCTCGTCCGGGACGACCGCTTCGAGGAGGCCGAGGACGGGCTGGTCGAGTTGCCCGGCGGCCGCCGATCCGACGGCGTGTTGACCGCGACGTTCGACGACGACCGGCTCCCCGAGGCCGAGGACGCCGCTGCGGCGTGTCCGACGGACGCCATCACCGTCCGGGAGGTGCCCCGATGAGCGTCGAACCGGAGGCACCGAAACACCTCCTCGATACCCACCCCGAAACGGCGTACTTCTGGGGTCGGGTGATCGGCGACGGCGAGGCGACGGCCGACGGCGTCACGGTCCGAACGACCGACGAGGACGCGGCGGAGCGGCTTGCCGGGATCGCGGGGAGCGAGGACCGAGCAACGCGAGATTCCCGAAAAAATCGAGCGGCGAAACCGCGGGACGGCGGATCCTCGGAACGGCGAGCGTCAATCGCCCACGACACGATCGAGCGTGAGTACGCCCACGACACCTCGATCACTCGGAGCGAGGACAGCTACACGGTCCAGGTACACGGCCCGGTCGGCGACCGGGCGGCCGCCGCGCTCGGGCTCCCCTTCGAGGGCGACCCGGGCGGATACCGCCTCGACACGCTCGCCGAGTACGACCGGCAACTGCTCCGCGGGCTGCTCGAGGGCTGTGGCACCGTCTGTTTCAAGTCCTCGGCCGGGACGGTCGGGATCTCGTTCGTCCACGACGATCGGGCGGCCCTCGAACGGATTCAAAGGCTGCTCGATTCGGCCGCCATCGACACACCCTACGGCGACATCTCGAAGACCTCTTCCGGGGGCTACTGGTTCGGTCTCGACGACGCTGCGGCCCCCGCGTTCGGCGAGTGGCTCTACCGTGACAGCGAGACGGAGGGGCTGTTCGCCCCGAGCCGTCGTCGGAAACTCCGGCGTAGCATCGAGGAGGCGGGCGCGTACTGATGCTTGACGCCGAGGCAGTCGTGTTGGCCGGCCACGGATCGCGACGGGAGCGCTCGAACGAGCAGGTCCGAGAACTCGCCGCCGGGCTGGAGGGCCGTCTCGGCCTCCCGACGGACGCCGGGTTCATCGAGCTCGCCGAACCCTCTATCGGGGAGGCGATCGAATCGCTCGCCCCGTCGGCGTCGGACGTGACCGTCCTCCCGCTGTCGCTGTTTGCGGCCAGCCACGTCAAGGCGGACGTGCCCCTCGTCGTCAACGAGGCTCGCGACGAACACGACGCGACGCTGCACAACGGCCGTCACCTGGGTGTCCACCCCTCGATCGTCGAGTTGCTCGACGACCGTGCGGCCGCCGTCGAGGCCGAACTCGGCGTCGATCGCGAGGACGACAACGTGTTGGTCGTCGTCTGTGCCCGCGGGTCCTCGGACCCGGACTCGAACGGCGACGTCCACAAACTCTCGCGGCTGCTGTATGAGGGCCGTGAGTTTCTCGACACAGAGGCGGCGTTCATCGGCGTCACCGAACCGCTCCTCGGGGACGCGCTCCACACCGTCTCGAAGCGCCGGCCGGACGCGGTCGTCGTTCTCCCGTACATGCTCGGGGACGGCGTGTTGACCGAGCGGATCCGCGAGCGGACCGCCGAGTTCGACGCGGACTACCCCTACGCCGTTGCGGGCTGTGGGGACCCTCTCGGGACGGACGACCGGCTGCTCGATGTGCTCGCCGACCGCTTCGAGGAGGCCCGAACCGGCGACGTGTCGATGTCGTGTGACACCTGCAAGTACAAAGTCGAGATGGACGGCTTCGAGGGCGAGGCCGGCGGCGCGCGCGCAACCCTGCGCGCGATGACCCACCAGGCGGCCCACGCGGATCGATCGGAGGTTGACGCCGAGCCTCACGTCCACGACGCGCCCGAGAAACACGTCGCGGTCTGTACGAACCGGACCTGTGCCGAACAGGGCGCCGCGACGGTGCTCGAACGACTCCGGCAGGCCGCGACCGAGGAAGATCTCGAGGTGCGGATCACCCGGACGTCGTGTCTCGATCGCTGTGGCGACGGCCCGAACGTCGCGGTTTACCCCGACAGCGTCTGGTACGGCGGTGTCGCCCCCGAAGACGCATCCAGACTCGCCGAGTCGTTCGCGGCGGACAGTATCGTATCCGACTTAGTCGATCAGACCCTATAACGAGCGATGACTTGCCACGAGATCGAAGCGCTACGACTCGGCCTGATGAACAGCCTCGGCGTCGGCGACGACGCGACGAAGAAACACGCCCGCGACGAGATCGGCGACAGCCCCGAACCCCACATCGAAGCCCTCGCGGAGGCCGGGAGCCTCGCGGCGTGTAAACGCCACCTCGACACCGCCCTCGTGGAACTCGAATCGGAGGTCGCGGCGACCGACGACGACGCGCCCGGCTACGACTACCTCCGGGGGCGGCTCGTCGCCGTCCGCGACGCCGAGGCGGCGCTGGATCGACTCCTGACGCACGGGGAGGGCTTCCTCGACGACCTCGGGGAGATCCACCACGCCCTCCACGAGACGTTCCCGGCCGATGAGTGACGGCCGTCACAGCCACCCCCTCGGTGAGGATCGCTGGATCGACCTCGGCGAGATCGACCCCTGTGGCTCCAGGCAGGCGGGCCGCCGTTCGGGCGTCACGCTGACCGACGAGGGTCCGGTGGTCGGCCTCGCGGACGCCTCCGTCCGAGCGTTCGACGGCGATGGGGACGAACGCTGGCGCGTCGACGGCGAGGGGACTGCGATCACGCTCGTCCCGTTTGCCGACGGCGTAGTGGTCGGTGAGCGCTCCGGACGCGGCGCGATCCGGTTTCTCGCCGAGGGGAGTGAACGGTGGCGACACGACGCCGCCGATATCGTCGGCGGGCCGACCAAGGACACGCGGTTTTCTCTGCCGATGGTAGTCGATGCGGCCGTCGCCGGGGACACGGCATACGTCGCCGCCCGGCGATACGAGCGCCGAAACGACGCGCGTGCCTTCGAGAGCGCGGTGTACGCGCTTGCCCCCGATGGGACGGTCCGGTGGCGCTACGACGCCGACGCCTCCCCGATCGCACTCGCGCCAATCGGGGGCGGCGTCGCGGTCGCCTACAACCGGTGTCCGGGCGCCCACGACGATGGGGTGGTCGTTCTCGGCCCCGACGGGGAGAGCCGCTGGACGTGGGACCCAAGCGCCGAGATCGAGGGGGACGCGACCAGACGCGTCGGCGACGTGGCGACGGTCGGCGAGGACGTCGTCGTCACGAGCCACGCCGACTACCGCGGCTACCGACTTCGCGACGGCGAAGCGACGTGGGGCGTCGACCTCGGAACCCCGCAGCCGGACGGCGACGAAGTGTACACCTACCCCAATCACGTCGCCGCAACCGACGCCGGCGCCGTCTTCGTGACCGGCAACTCCTTTCCGAAAGAGGGCCGCGAGACCGACGACCGCCATCCCAACGAGCAGACGGCGTTCGGCTACACCGCCGACGGGGACCCCCGATGGCGCGCCGAGGTGGGCGGGTTCTGTCACGAGATCGCAACCGACGGCGAGGCGGTTCTCACACCGGTCGCGCAGCATTTCCGCGCCCGCGACCCGTCGGTCCACGGCGTTCGGCTGTTCGACGTGGCGGAGGGCTTGGTCGGATCGCGCTCGACCGACGGCGTCTGTACCGCGGTCGCCCTCCGGGGCGAGCGACGGGCGACCATCGAGGAACCAATCGAGTATCACGACGGTGACGGCGGCGTCCGGGGTCGGTACGCGCTGTGGATCGCTTGACCCGACGTGGGGTAATCATCTAAGTCGGTCCGGTCCGTACCGCGGCGTATGGCAACCGACGCCTCGACGCTCGATCTCGGTTCGTTGACGCCGCTGCATTGGGTTGCGATCGCGGCGGCGCTCGTGACGGCCGGCGTGCATCTCCTTTTGGGGGTTCGGATCGGCGGGTTCTTCGGCACGATGTTCCTGCTCGCGACGGCGGGCTTTCTGGCGGGGATCGCGGCCGTCCTCGTCGGGTGGCGACGCCGACTCGTGTATCTCGTCGGCATCCCCTACACCGCCGGCCAGATCGTCTGGTGGTACGCCGCAAACGACGTGCCGCCGATCCCGACGAGTCACCTGATCGATAAGACCGCCCAGGTGATCTTCATCATCGCGCTGGTCGTGCTGTACGTCAGGGAGCGCTAGACGGCCCCCGTAACCGGCCCGTCGCTCTCACGATTCGGCCGATCGGGGCTTCGGCCCGCGCTCCGTCACGCTGATACCGACGGCGGCGGTATCGACGTTTATGACCCGAATCGTCGCCGTTCGACACGGCGAAACGGACTGGAACCGCGAGGGCCGGATGCAGGGGTGGGCGCCCGTCCCGCTGAACCGGACCGGCCGCGAACAGGCGACGGCGACCGGCCGGTGGCTCGCCGAACGCTACGAGTTCGACCGCGTGCTCGCTTCTGATCTCCTCCGGACCCGGGAGACGACGGAGCTCCTGCTCGAAACGGTGGACGCGCCGGCGACGTTCGAGGCCGCTTGGCGCGAGCGGGGGCTCGGGGTGTATCAGGGGCTCACCTACGAGGCCGTCGAAGCCCGCTTTCCGGAGTTCGGGTTGGGCGAGGCGGCCTACACCGCGACCGAGGCCGTCCCCGAGGGCGGGGAGTCGCTGCGGACCGTCGAGGAACGCGTCACCGACCGGTTCGAGGCGCTTCGCGGCGGCGACGAAACGATCCTGCTCGTCACGCACGGCGGCCCGTTGTGTATCCTGCTCGGCCACGCGAAAGGGATGGCTCTGACCGAGGCATTAAAAACACACAGCCTGCACAACTGTGCCGTCTCGGAGTTTCGGGCGGGCGAACCCCGGATCGAAATCCGTCGTGAGAACGTCGCTGCGCCGGAGCTCGTGTAGCCAACTGGGGTGTATATAAATACCTGTCCGCCCCACGCTGTCCCATGTCGAACGCCGATTCGGAGCAACGACGCCTCGAGGAGCAACGCGACAACCTCCAACTGCTCAACCAAGTCATGCGCCACGACATCAGAAACGATCTCCAGTTGGTCGGCGCGTACGCCGAACTCCTCGAGGATCACGTCGACGAGGCGGGCGAGGAGTATCTCGATATTATAAAGCAAAGCACCGGGAGCGCGGTCGATTTGACCACGACCGCCCGGGATCTGGCGCGGGTAATGATCAGCGAGGAAGGGGAGACGCGGTCGGTGTCGCTCGGCGCCGTACTCAGCCAACAGATCGAGGAGCTCCGTTCGGGGTATCCAGCCGCGGTGGTGACCGTCGAAGGCTCGATCCCCACCGTCGAGGTGGTTGGCAACGACATGCTCGATTCCGTGTTCCGGAATCTGCTGACGAACGCGATCCAGCACAACGACAAGACGCCGCCGACGGTGACGGTCTCCGCCGAGGTGACCGACGCGAACGTCGACGTTCGCATCGCCGACAACGGCCCCGGGGTTCCCGACTCACGGAAACGGGAGATCTTCGGCAGGGGACAAAAGGGGCTCGAAAGCTCCGGCGCGGGGATCGGGCTGTATCTCGTCGAATCGCTCGTCGGCACGTACGGCGGTGACGTTCGGGTCGAAGACGGAACCGGGGATCCGCCCACGGGCAGCGGACAACAGCCAGATGACAGCGATCCGGGCGGAGCGGTGTTCGTGGTGACGCTCCCGATGGCTGAGTGACCCCCGGCTCAAAGCGAGAGGTCGTCGGCGATGTCGTTGCCGCTCATTATTTCCGGGATCACGACCGAGTCCGCGCCGGCGCGTTGTGCGGTCGAGGCGTACATCTGTTCGCCCACGCGGACGACGACCTCGGCGTCGGGGGCGAGTTGATCCGCGAGGATGCAGATCTGGATGTTGACGTTCGAGTTGTCCACCGCCGCGACGACCGTCTCCGCCCGATCGATCCGGGCCCGTTCGAGCGTCGGTTCCTGTCTGGCATCGCCGTCGACAACCAGATGCCCGTCCCGCTCGGCCGTCTTGATCTCGTCTTCGTCGCGCTCGATCACGACGACGGGGCGGTCCTCGGTGTCGAGTCGGCTCGCGATCGTCTGTCCGAACATCCCGTAGCCACAGACCACAACGTGATCGGAGACGTTCGATATCTTTCGTTCCTGTTGCACGCGTGTCACCTCTTCCGTTATCCGCCCGCCGAACAGCGCCGAAACCACCGTCTGTCCGAGCCACAGCCCGACGACGACAAGCGACGCACGGGAAAACACCGCGAAGGCCTTCGTCGTGGTCTCGAGCCCGGTGTTGTCCCGGAAATGAAGCCCGACGCCGGCCGGGCTCACGATCCAGTAGGCGGCCTCGACGACGCCGACACCGGCGAGCGCCACGAACCCGGCGATCGTCCCGAGGATGACCACGACGAGCGCCACCACCGGACGGGTCGCCCGCTTCAACAGCGGTCGGTCGGACACGGACCGCGGCAGGACGGACACCACGGGTGTACGTACGTATTTGTAGGATAAAAACAGACCGCACGGTCGTTGTGTTACCGGCTTCGAGAGACGCCACCGCGGCCGGACGGCAAACGGCAAGGATCCGCCACCCTCTCGTATCAGTCTTCGACAGCCGGGTACTCGGTGTCGAACACGTCGTCCGAAACCGGATCGTCGGCCGGGCTCTCGGGGTCCCCGTCGTCGCCCGGCGAGACGCTCCCGGTCCGGTACCCCTCCAGATCGAGCGTCACGTGGTCGAACCCGATATCGCCGAGGTGGGCACGCACCGCCGCCGCGAACTCGGGATCGAGCGCGGCGTCGAGTTCGTCGGCCCCGACCTCGATCCGGGCTAACCCGTCGTGATCGCGGACGCGGAACTGCTCGAAGCCCCACGTCCTGAGCAGCGTTTCGGCCTTCTCGACCCTGTCGAGCCGCGATTCGGTCACCTCAAGGCCCGTCGGGATGCGCGAGGAGAGACACGCCATCGACGGCTTGTCGGCGACCGAGAGGCCGTACTCGCGGGCGATCTCGCGGACCTCCGCCTTCTCGATTCCGGCCTCCAGAAGCGGCGAGTAGGCGTTCAGTTCCTCCACGGCCCGGAGTCCGGGGCGGTGGCCCTCGCCCGGGTCGGAGGCGTTCGTCCCGTCACAGACCGTCCCGATGTCGAGTTCGCGGGCGGTCTCGAACATCTTTCCGAGCCGCATCGACCGGCAGTGATAACAGCGGTCGTCGTCGTTCTCGACGAACGCCTCGCTGTCGAGTTCCGAAAAGGAGACGATCTCGTGTCGGATTCCGATCTCCGCTGCGACCCGCTTTGCGTCCGCGAGTTCGGCGGCCGGAAGCGTCTCGCTTTTCGCGGTGCAGGCGACGGCGCGGTCACCCAGCGCCTCGGCGGCGAGCGCGGCGACGACGGCGGAGTCGACGCCCCCGGAGAAGGCGACGACGACCCCCTCGAACCCTCGGAGATCATCGAGTGCGGCGTCGCGTTTGGCCTCGACGTTCATACGTTTCTCTCGGGGTGGCCGTAGAAAAGCCCGACGCACCCGAGTGAGGTGGTTGCGCTCGGGCGTGGCGTGGGACACCGATCGAAAAGTGGGGGTTTTTCCGTCGTGAAACCCAGGTTAGGGGTATGCAGGGTAACCTTCCGCCGGAAGCACAGGAGAAAATCGAGGAGCTCCAGGACCTTCAGGAGACCGCACAGCAGGTCGCACAGCAGAAACAGCAGGCCGAAACGCAGCTTCAGGAGTCGAAGACGGCGCTGGAGACGCTCGACGGCATCGACGGCGAAGCCGAGATGTACCGCGAGGTCGGCGAACTCCTCATCTCGACGGAGTACGACGAGGCCTACGAGAATCTCGAAGAGAAGGTCGATAGCCTCGAGGTCCGCGTCGAGACGCTCGGTAAGCAGGAAAACCGCGTTCGCGACCAGTTCGAGAGCCTCCAAGAGGAGCTCCAGCAGATGCTGCAGGGCGGCGCGGGCGGCGGTCCGATGGGTCCCGGTGGCCCCGGCGCCGGCGGCGCGTAAAGACGTGAGCGATTCGTCGCGGACTGACGGCACGGAGCCGACAGATGAAGCGGTCGTCGAGGCCGCCTCGGAGGCCGCCGAAGGGCTTGTGCTCTCACGGTACAAACAGTCCGAGGTGACGGATCTTGACGTGACCGTCCGGTTCGAGGACGGTGTTCTCGAAGTCGACGTATACCTCAACGCGCCCGATGATCCCGACCCCGAGGTGGTCGCACGGGACGCCGTCGACGCGGCCGAAGCGGCCGTCGACGGCCTGTTCGAACGGTAAAGTACCCGTCCCGGACGCTCGGATTTTCTTCTCCCCAGTCCGAGAACGAACGGTCAGGCCCGCGCAAAAACACCGCTTTCGCTCCCGTGTCCCGTGGGACAACCGGTGTAGTATCGGCCGCTCAGCGGTGGGGATCGGGAAAATGACCTGTCCGCGACCGCGAGGGAAACGCCTGAGGGGTTCGAGACGAACTCCAGTGGCAAGATCGGCTGCCTCGGTGGTGTTTCAACCCCGTGGGAAGGGTGATCTGCGTAACGAGCCTCCGGTTGTTTTCTAGATGACGCGGTTCTGGAGGTAATCGAGGTGTTTCGCGTTGTAGACGATCTTGACCTCGTCGGCGGCCGGGCTTCCGATACACGTCAGCCGGACCATCTTTTCGTCGACTTCCTCGTCGGAGAGTATCTGCTGCATGTCCATGTCGATTTCGCCCTCCTTGACGATGGCGGCACAGTTCGCACAGGCGCCGGCACGGCACGAGAAGGGCCAGTCGTAGCCCTGTGCCTCCGCCGCTTCGAGAATGTACTCGCCTTCGGCAACGTCGAGTTCGCCGTAGTCCTCGCCGTCGAGGCCGGCGTCGGCCGCGTTCTCGAAGAGGTCGTCATCGTCCATGTCCCAGCCGTTGTCGTCCAGCACTTCGTAGTTCAGGTATTCTACAGTTGGCATCACTAAGTCGATTGGTGCCCCGGTATGTTGAAGCTTGCTGTTGTGGGACCTCCCAACGCCCCGGGCCGGCGCCCAACGGGTATGTTTTTGTTGTTTCCGCCCCCCGCGACAGCCGTGTTCAGTTCATTCGAAGTCGTTCCGGCGGTCGACATGCAAAACGGCGAGGTCGTCCAACTCGTCGGCGGCGAACGCGGCACCGAGAGGACGTACGGCGATCCCGTCGAGTCGGCCGAACGCTGGGTCGAAGCCGGTGCGGAGACGCTTCACCTCGTCGACCTCGACGGGGCCTTCGAGGGCGAGCGTAAAAACGCCGCCGCCGTCGAATCGATCGTCCGGGCGGTCGACGTCGACGTCCAACTCGGCGGCGGGATCCGGACTGTCGGGGACGCGGTCGGGCTCCTCGGGGCGGGCGTCGACCGCGTGATCCTCGGGACGGCGGCCGTCGAAACCCCCGAGATCGTCGGCGAAGTCAGCGAAACGCATCCGGGGACTGTGATGGTGAGCCTCGACGCGAAGGGCGGCGAAGTCGTCGTCTCCGGGTGGACCGAAGGGACGGGAATCGACCCCGCGGAGGCCGCCGCCCGCTACGAGGCCGAGGGCGCGGGAGCGATCCTCTTCACCGACGTCGACGTCGAGGGACAACTCGGGGGGATCCGCCGCGACCCAGTCGAGCGGGTCGTCGAGGCGGTCGACATCCCGGTCGTCGCCAGCGGCGGCGTCTCGACGCTCGAGGACGTACGGACGCTCCGGAACGTGGGAGCGTCGGCCGTCGTCGTCGGTACGGCGCTGTACGAGGGTCGCTTCACGCTCGAGGCCGCGATGGACGTTTGAGACGGATCGCCCCCGGACGACCGTCTCACGCAACGCGGTCGAGTGCGTCTCCGAGCTGTGGGTAGTGTTCGTCGAGGTAGCCGCGCAGGAGGACGAACCCAACCGCGGCCGCGACGGCGACGAACGCCCCGCCGACCGGTCCGAGCCGTTTCGCGCTCAGCTTCCAGGCCGTCCAAGCGAGCCCGAGGAGTCGTATCATACCACGGCTTCGACGGGCCAACGGAAAAATGGATGGCCGCACCGAGGCCACTCACGCTTCCTCGTCCTTCCGGACCAGCCCGCTCGCGTGTGCATCGACGACGGCGGTGTCGTCCCCGTCGCGATAGACGACGTCGCTGTCCAGCAGGTAGCGGTCCTCGCGTTCGGTCCTCGGTTCGACCGTCCGCTCGCAGGTGATCGCGCCGGACTCGCGGACATCTTCGGTCGTGAACGTCCGCTCGTGCGTTATAACGTCCGCTTCTGTCGGGACCTCCGAGCCGTCTGTCGTCGTGGATGCTGACTCTCCGCGTTCTGACAGGGATGCGATGACGGCCTTACCCGTCCGACGGCGCTCCGTGCCGGTATGCCGTCACCGTCGGAACACGTGTTCACCGACAGCTTCGCTCGGCGATGGCGGTCCGTCGCGGCTCCTCGTCCGCGCCGCCGAGGGGCTTTGCTCGCTGGATCCGGACGACGGTCACCGTCTCGACGCGGTCGTCGCGTCCGAGCGCCCGCTCACAGGCCCACTCGGTGTAGCGATCCGCGAGCGGACCCTCGTTGCGGGCGGCGGTGTCGACGGCCGACATGAACCGGCGGTGCCGGAACGTGTCGTACGCCGCGGCGGCGTCGGGCGGTCTGTCGAACGACACCGGACCCCCGCTGACAGCGTCGAACGCCGGGCCGCCATCTCGCTCGGCGACGACGACGTGCCAGTCGTAGGAGTCGGCCGGGTCGGGCGCGTAGAGGCCCCACCGCTGTTGGTCGAGATGCTCGGAATCGAGCGGCGGCGGTGGCGTCCGGTCGACGATATCGACCGCGGCGAAGGCGACCATCCAGATGAGGACGGCGGCGGCGACGGCGGTGGCCGCCAGCCGGCCGAGGGTTCGGAGCCGTTTCCCGGGACCGTCCGGACGGGGGCTTTCCGGAGCGGTCGCCCGTCCGTCGACCCGGGCGGCCGCGAACGATCGAACCCGCTCCCCTGTCGGTGTTCTCGCCCACGCGCTACCAGCGGCCTCCCAGGCCGGGGTCGTGAGAAACGGCAGTACGGAGGCGGCCAACACGAGCGGGAACAGCCCAACCGACAGCGAGAGTCCCATCCCGACGAACGCGCCGAGATACACGGCGGCGACGAGCGCTCGAAGCCGACCGGCGGTGAGCAACAACAGGGGTGCGGCCCCGGCCAGAAGCGCCACCCAGGCGTCGTTCGCCGCGGTCAAGACGGTCGGGATCTCCAGTAGGCGAGCACCGACGGCGGTCGTCATCGTCGGGTCCGACAGCGCGGATTCGAGTCCATCGCCGGCGTACCAGAGCGTTCCGCGGTGCTTCTCGACCGCGTTCGTCGTGAACACGACGACCGGCTGGAGCAACAGCGCCGCGGTACCGAGGGTCGCCACCCGTCGACGGGTCGACCCGCCTCGGAGCGCGTCGACCGAGAACCGCTCGCCGAGCGGTGTCAGGAGTGCGACGAGGAGTAAGACCCGAAGCAGCCGATCGCCGCCGTTGAGCACCACCGGCGTCCGGACGTGGAGGGAAACGACCAACAGAAGCGAGACGGCCCCGACGAGTCTGGTCCGGTAGCCGACCGCGAACGCGGCGGCGAACACCCCCGCGATCGCAAAGAGCGCAGCCTGGAACGCGGCCCGATCGGAGAGCGCGTGAACGGACAGACGGCCTGCCGCCCCCGCGGTGGCTTCGTGGACCGCAAGCGGGTAGACGCCCTCGGAAGTATAAAAAAGGCCGAACGAGCCCGCCCGGTGGACGAGGTCGACGAGGAGAATACACCCGAGCGCGATCCGGAGCGTCCCGAGCGCGCGCGCGTCGACCTCGAAGCGGCGACGGAGCCACCGGCGAGTCGACTCGGAGCGGGCGAGGACAGTTCGGATCGACGGGCGGTTCACCATTGATGATCGAGGGGCGGCTACGGCGTTCCGGTGTCGTCACTCCCGAACCGGAGTGAAAAAAAGCGGTCCATCGGTGCGACGGTCCGTCTCAGTCGTCGGCGGGCGCCGCGCCGCTGCCCTCTTCGGCCTGCTTCTTCGTGTGCGAAAGCTTGCCACCGTCGGCGAGGATCCGTCGCTCGCGCTCGGAGGCGTCGAGGTGGCCGGTGAGTTCCCACTCGTCGTTGACGCGGATAGTGAACTCCTCTTGGCCGGATCGGACGCCTTCGGCGACGTCGTCGACGATCTCGATGTCGTCGCCCTGCTCGATCTTCTCGCAGTCCTCGGCGTCGATCTCGAGCGGGATGAGCCCGAAGTTGAACAGGTTCGCCTTGTGGATGCGGGCGAAGCTCTGTGCGAGGACGCCCTCGACACCGAGGAACATCGGACAAAGCGCCGCGTGCTCACGCGAGGAGCCCTGGCCGTAGTTCTCGCCGGCGACGAGGA
>CAZOFL010000075.1:0-12223 GCA_964579035.1 uncultured Natronomonas sp.
TTTCCCCGGCGGCTCGCTGCGGTGATACTCCAGTGAATCCTCGTCCAGTCCCATAGAGGACACCCGTCCAGAGCCATTAAAAAGGTAACCACCCGAACGCCGGACGGGCCCGCCCTACTATCCGCTCGTCACCGAAGTAAACGGGTACCCCTGTCGAAGGAACACCGCCCGGTTTCGGGGAATATATGTTGGTCCGGAACCGACTCGAAGCCATGGACTTCCGACGGCTCCTGCTCGTGACGACGGTCACGACGGCGTTCACTGCTCTCATCGGGGTCATCACGGCGACGACCGGGGCGGGGCTCACCTGTGAGGCACGGTGGCCGCTCTGTGACGGTGCCGTCTTCGGGCTGTTCCCCGCGAACTTCATGTCGTTCATCGAGTGGTTTCACCGACTCGTCGCGATGATCGCCGGCCTTCTCATCGTGGGTTCGACGATCGCCGCCTGGCGGGGCGACAGCAGCCGTCGCGTTCGGTTCGCCACGCTCCTCGCGACGGTTTTGACGCCGCTGCAAATCGTTTTCGGCGCGTTTACGGTTCTCGTCCACGAGTTCGTCTTCGGCTACTCCGTGCTCGTGTTGACGCTACACTTCGGACTCGCGTCGCTCATTCTCAGCCTGTTTGTTGCCGCGACGGTGTGGGCGTACACCGACGTCTCGTCGGTGTCTGCGGCCGGTATCCGCCGGGCTGGAACGCTCGCGCTGCTCGGGTTTCCGGTGCTCGCAGCGCTCACGCCGCGGCTGTTCTTCACCTTCGGCGAGGTCGCCCAGTTCGTCTACTACGGGCTCGGGTTCGTCGTGTTCGCCGCGCTCGTGATCGTCGCACTGTGGGGTCGCGAGATCGACCTCCGGGGCGTTCCGATCGCGGGCGGCGTCGCCGCAGTGCTCGTCGTCGCACAACTGATCGTCGCCCGGCAGGCGTTCGGGGATTCGGGACAACTCCTCATCGTCGGGCTCTCGTTCGGGGCGTTCGTGCTGACGCTCGCGTCGGTGTGGCGTCTCAGAGCCATCGAATCCGGTCCGGCGACGTCGGCGGTCGCGAGCGATTGATCGGGTACCCCTGCCAACGCTTAATGCGGTTCGAGATCAAGTAACGTCCATGAGTGACGTCCTTTCGGACGACGAAATCGAAGCGGCGCTCCCCGACGACTGGTCACGCGATGGCGACGAACTCGTCCGCACCTACGAGTTCGACTCGTATCTCGGCGGCGTCGGCTTCGCGTCGGGCGCGGCGGGGCTGGCCGAAGAAGCGTTCCACCATCCGGAAATAACGATCACCTGGCGGGAAGTCGAAGTACGGCTGACGACCCACGACGCCGGCGGAATCACACAAAAGGACATCGACCTCGCCGAACGCTTCGACGGCCTGACCGCCTAGCGGGGATCCAACAGCCGGATCGGGTGGGGCGCCTCGTCGGCGGTCAGCGCCGCGATCTGTTCGCCACAGGAGGTGCCGCTCGCGACGATCCGCCCGCCCTCGGGAAGCTGTTCGCCGAGCTCCGAGCCGACGTCCATGCTGAGTTCGTAGTACTCGGATTTGTAACCGAAACTGCCGGCCATCCCACAGCACTCGACGTCGGTTTCCGACACCTCATAGCCCGCCCGCGAGAGGACTTCGGTCGTGTACGGCTCGAGACCGAGCGTCCGTTGTTGACAGTGGCTGTGGTAGGTGATCGACTCGCCGTCGACGGTCGGCAGCGACTCGATCTCGGCGCCGTTCTCGACCAGACCGTAAATGTACTCGAACAGTTCGTAGCTGGCGTCGTCGAGTCGGTCCGCGGCCCGTTCCGGGAGCAACCGCGCGTATTCGTTTCGGAACATCGCCAGATCGGACGGCTCGATGACGACGACGTCGCGGTCGGCGTCGACGTGTTCGGCGAGAGCGGCGTACACGTCGCTGGCCTTGCCGTCGGCCGTGTCGATCATGCCCTGCGAAAGCGGCGCTCGCCCGCTTTCGGGGACCGACGGGACGCGGACGGCAGTCCCGAGCGCCTCGAGGACTCGGACGGCTGCCCTTCCTCGATCCGGGCTGAAGTAGTTCGTATAGAGATCCGGGTACAGGACGACCTCGCGGTCGGCGTCCGGGTTCGGATTGTGGTGGTTCCGGGCCCACTCGACGAGCGTCTCGTCGGCCAGCGTCGGCAGTTCCCGTCGGCTGTCGATCCCCGCGACCCGTTCGAGGACCCCCTGGACGAGATCGGATTCGATAGCTGCGTTCGAAACGCCCGGTGCGAGCGAGCCGAGTTTGGCGGCCGTCTCGATGTTGCCGAAGATCCGCTTTTGGATGTCGAGTCCCTCCGGTTCGTGGTCCGGCGAGAGCCCGTCGACGAGGAAGTCGAACGACTCCGGCTCCTTCGTTCGGTTCAGGCGGTCGCGGACGACCGTGTTTATCCAGGGGATATCGATCTTCACCGGACACCTGTTGACACACTGCGAACAGCCGGTACAGAGGTCGTTCATTTCGGCCGCCGAATCGAGGCCGTGAACGCCGGCTTCCCAACCCGTCCCGATACCGCCGGAGTACGTTTCCCCGCCGAAGGCGTGGCCGCCGACCGACTGGAAGTTCGCACAGGAGTTCGAACAGGCTCCACACCGGATGCAGTACAGCGTCTCGCGGAGTTCGTCGTCCTCACGCATCGCCATCCGGCCGTTGTCGATCAACACGAGGTGGAACGATCGGTCCTCGGGGTCGCCGTACTCGCCGGTTTCGAAGTCGAGCGATGGCGAATCGACCGGCGGCGTCAAAAGCGAGAGGTACGCGCCGATCTCCTGGCCGGTTCCGGTCCGGGCGATCAACTCGAGGAACGGCCGGAGGTCGGAGACGGTCGGGACGATCTTTTCGACCCCGGTGACGGCGATGTGGGCCGGCGGCGTTACCGCGGTCTTTCGGGCGTTGCCCTCGTTCGTGACGAGGCTGATCGTCCCGGTTTCGGAGACGACGAAGTTCGCGCCGGTGAGCCCCACGTCCGCCTCGCGGATCCGGTCGCCAACCCTCTCGCGGGCGAACTCGGTCAGTTCGTGGGGGTCCTCCGAGAGCGGCTCCTCGAGGTCGAAACACTCGTTGAACAGTTTCGCGATATCCGGCGGCGACCGGTGCATCGCCGGTGCGATGAGATGCGAGGGGGTCTCCTCCGCCTGCTGGATGACGAACTCCCCGAGGTCGGTCTCGGTCACCTCGTAGCCCGCCCCCTCGAGATGCTCGTTGAGTTCGAGTTCCTCGGTCGTCATCGACTTGCTTTTGACCAGCCGTTCGGCGTCGCGGCTCTGCATGACTCCTTCGATGTAGCGGTTGGCGTCCTCGGCGTCCTGTGCGAGATACACCTGCCCGCCGTTTTCCTCGACCGCCTCGGTGACCTCGTCGATCAGTTCCGGCAGATTCTCGATCGACTCCTCTTTGATGCGTCTCGTCTCCTCGCGGAGTTCCTCGTAGGACTCGAACGCCCCGATGGCGTCGTCGGCCTTATCGGTGAGGTTGCGGGCGTTCCGGCCGATGTTCTCGCCGTCGAGTTCCATTACACGCCGGATTTCGGCCGCTTTCTCGCTTCGGCTCATCGATCCACCACCACGACGTGGACCTCCTTCGGTCCGTGGACGCCCTCGACCAGTTCACCCATGTCGGCGGTCGCGCTCGGCCCCGTGGCCAGCACTCGACTGGCCCCCGGACCGCCGCCGGTCCTCGCCTCCCGGACGGCCGACTCGAAGCGATCGAAAGCGGCGATCATATCCGGGACGATGTCCTCGGAATCGACGACGACGATGTGTCGCGGCGGATACAGGCTCACGAGTTCGTCGCCCCCGGGGCGGGATTCGACCGTGATCGTCCCGTAGTCCGCGACGGCCGTTCCGGCCTGTGCGACGCCGGTTTCGGCGGCGTCGAGATCCCCGACTGTCGGTTCGGTGTCGACGACCGTTCCGTCGAGACTCACCGATTCCGACGGGAGCGGCGCGCCGACGGCCGGTTCGACGACGAGTTCGGCGAGCGTCTCCTCGAACCCCGCCGGATCGGTTCGCGTGCAACTATCGACCGTCTCCAGCGCGGAGTCGGTGAACTGCGCGACCACATCTGTGCTCATAGTTCGGCAAACGGACCGCACTGTCTTGTGGTTTGTCCCATCCATCGATGACGCCGCGAGACGGCTGTCGTATATGAGGCCACGATTCCGTGGTGTTGAGAGTACGCCGACCGACCCATAACCTCCTGTATGTCAAAACACAGTAGCGCCACGGGGCGCGATCGAGACGGTCCGCAGCTCCCGTCCATTGAGACGATCAGGCCGCGTGCGAGGACTGCCGATGGCGAGCCAGCGGTCGAGATCCGGTTCTCGAACGGGGCGTCGATCCGATACTGGGAGGCGGCCGACGGGATCCGCGAAGAGTGGTTCGGTCCGAGGGGTGTCAGCGAGTCGTACTCGGTCGACGTGCCTACAGCACACGACGGAAACGACGACGCGGACGCCCCGGCGACCGGCCGACTCGCCGACCGGGCACTCTGTACGGTCGCCTCGTATCTCGGCTTCGAGAGCCGTCAGCGCGCCGCGTTCGCGTGGGGCGAGCGAAATATAGAAATTCTAACGGGAGTGGCCGGATCACCCGGGGGCACGGAGTAGCCGGACCGACGACTATTTGGGTCCCAAAGCGGAGTTACGGAGCATGAGTCTTCGGACGGCCGTTGCGGCCCCGTTCCGCGAGGAGGGGGGGACGGAGATGGGCGAGAGCGCCTTCGTCGTCGCGCTCTCGCTCGATCGTGACTGGTTCTCGCCGGATCAAGCGAAGCGACTGGTCGACGTCGCCGCCAGCGAGGGGTTGCTCGAACGCGGCGACGGCACGCTCAAAGCCCGCTTCGATCCGGGAGAGACGGCGGTTCCGGAGGGGTTCGAGCCGGACGAGTCGATCCTTCGGGAGCGATCGACGTTCGAACGCGTCCTCGGCGCGCTCGTCGACGCCGGCGAGGACAAACAGAACGCCGTCGCCGGCATCAACGGCCTCCAATCGGAACTCGCCGTCACCGTCGAGGCCGCAGCCGTCCTCTATGCCCACCGACGGGGACTCGACGTCGACGAACTCGCGGCGACGGCACGCTCGGAGCTACACGATGGTCACTGACGAACTCACGGACGGGAGACGAATCGGACAACTGTTCTCCTCGGAGGTACACGGCCACGAACGCGGCGCGTTGGGTGGTCTCCGCGTCGCCGACGCCGACCGCGAGGTGGACCCGACCGAGGCCGGAGCGTTCGCCTTCGCCGTCGAGTCGGAGGGCTGCGATCGGATCGCAGAAGCGTACGTCCACCCTGACCGGCTCCGAGTCGAGTTCACTCTCCTCCCGGGAACCGCCGCCGAGGCGGGGCGAAAGGCGGGCCTTAGGACCCGGCCGAAGGCGGTTGATCCGCCGCGAACGCTCCTCTTCGTCGAACGGGGGGCCGACGTGAAGGCCGCCCTAGCCGTCCTCCGCACAGTCGCCGAGGAGCGTCTCGACGAGACCGGGTAGGCCGGCGAGCGCGTCCCGCCGGATCGTCGCGTCGGCCTCGGGGCTCGGTTCCGGGCCGTCGGCGTAACACACTTGGACGGCTTTCAAGCCCGCGGCGGCCGCCCCCGCGATGTCGCGTTCGGGGTCGTTGCCGACGTAGACCGCCTCCGACGAGTCGACGCCGAGTTCCGTGGTGATCGCCTCGAACGCCCGGCGATCCGGTTTCGGGGCTCCGATCGGCCCGGTCACGACGACGGCGTCGAACGCTTCCTCCCACCCCAACCGTCGGAGCTTGTCTCTTTGGGTCCCGCCGGGACCGTCCGTCAGAAGGCCGACACGGTAGCGCTCCCGGAGCGCAGCGAGGACGGATTCCGCGCCGTCGACCGGAGTGATCGCGTCGCCGATCGTCTCGCGATAGGCGCGAGTCAACTCGGGCGCGTTGGTGCCGACGAGCGATTCGAACACCGGAAGCCTGCTCTCGGTCCCGCTGTGTTCGCGGTGGGCGTCGAGGTATGCCTCCCGATCGAACGTCAGCGGAACGCCGGCTCGGTCGGCGGCGGCCCGCAAGAGTGCGGACCGGTCGCCGACGGTCACGGCGAGCGTGTCGTCGAGATCGAACACGACGGCGTGAGGCACGATCGACGGTTTGGTGCCCGGCGATAAATATCGTCCGGCGGGTCACATCTCTCTGCGGTCCCGGCGGGTCGCCGCGAAAACGGGAGCGTTTTTACTCGACCGCCGACTGGCCGTCGTATGGGCTTCTTCGAGGATCTCGAAACCAGAATCGGGGCGGTAGACAGCGTCGTTTCCGTCGGCCTCGACCCCGACCCGGACCGCCTGCCGGCGTTTCTCGACGCGGATCTCCCGCGGTGGGCGTTCAACCGACGGGTGATCGACGCCACGCACGAACACGCCGCCTGCTACAAGCCGAACGCCGCCTTCTACGAGGATCCCGACGGCTGGAGAGCGCTCCAGGAGACGATCGTTTACGCCCACGGCAAGGGCGTCCCCGTCCTTTTGGACGCAAAGCGCGGCGACATCGGGAACACGGCGAGACAGTACGCGAGCGCGCTCGACGCCGACGGCCTCGACGCCGACGCGATCACCGTCAACCCGTACATGGGTCGGGACACGCTCGAACCGTACCTCTCGCGGACGGAGAAGGGCGTGTTCGTCCTCTGTCGGACCTCCAACAGCGGCGGCGCGGACTTTCAGAGTCTCGACGTCGGAAACGACAAACCGCTGTATCAGTACGTCGCCCAGCGGTGTGCGGCGTGGGACGGCGCCGACAACGTCGGTCTCGTCGTCGGCGCGACGGCTCCCGAGGAACTCGAGGCGCTCCGGGACCTCGTCGATCTCCCCTTCCTCGTCCCGGGCGTCGGCGCACAGGGCGGCGACGCCGAGGCGGCCGTCGAATACGGCCTCGCCGACGGCGTCGGCCTCGTCAACTCCTCTCGCGGGATCATCTTCGCCGGCGATGGGGCCGCCGACGAAGATGCGTACTTCCGGGGCGTCGGCGACGCCGCGAAGCGGCTGAAACGGCGACTCAACGAGTTTCGGTGACTACGCGGGGGCGACGGCGGCGGGGTCCGGGCTCCGAACCGGCACGCCGGATCGACGGCATGCTTATATATCGGCGTTCGAACCGTTTTCTATGGATCTGGCAGACGCTTTCGGCCCGGGACGCGTCGTCTCCGTCGTCGGGGCCGGTGGTAAGAAATCGACACTGTACGCCCTCGCCGCGGCGTTCGAACGCGCCGTCGTGACAGCGACAGTTCGGATTCCCTTCTTCGACGATCAGGTCTCGGCGTTGCGGGTGACCGAGACGCCGGAGGACGCCCTCGAAGACCCGGAGAACTGGCCGCTGGGTCTCGTCCCCGGGCGCGACGGGAGCCGAAGCCGGTATCTCGGTTACGACACCGACATCGTCGACCGACTCGCTGCGGCGACGGACGCGCCGATACTTATAAAGGCCGACGGAGCCCGGACGCGCCTGTTCAAGGCGCCGAACGACGAGGAACCGCAGGTCCCGTCGTCGACGGACACGTTGGTTCCGGTCGCGAGCGTCCGGGCGGTCGGGAAACCGCTCGACTCGGAGCACGTCCATCGGCCGGAGCGGGTCGCGGCCCTCACCGGGCGATCGGTCGGCGAGCGGATCGAACCCGGAGACCTCGTGACCGTTCTGTCACACGGCGAGGGCGGGCTGAAACGACTGCCGGAGGGCGCTCGCGCAGTCCCGCTTATAAATATGGTCGACGACGGGGGGCTCGAAGCGACGGCCCGGCCGATCGCCGAGACGCTGCTCGAGGAGCCCCGGATCGACCGGGTCGTTCTCTCGCGGATGGATCGGGGGCGGGTCGTCGACGTGATACGTTGATACACTCCCCGCGCTGAAGCGCGAGGCTTTCTCCTCGATTCTCTGTAAGGACGCACCACCGGGTGGAACGGCTACGTACGCCTAAGTGTATGGACCGTCTACGTTGAACGATGAGCCGGGCACAACAACTCCAGGAGCTTCTCGGAGAAGGCAGCGAACTCAACATCGTCTGTCACAACAATCCGGATCCGGACTGTCTCGCGAGCGCCCTCGCGCTCGGCCGGATTGCCGCCAGCGCCGGCATCGACAAGCGGCAGATCTTCTACAGCGGTGATATTTCCCACCAACAGAACCGGGCGTTCGTCAATCTGCTCGACATCGATCTCAAACCGTTCGATCCCGCGACCCTTCAGGAACGGGCTTCGGACTCGCTGCTTGCCTTTGTCGATCATTCGATTCCGGGGGCGAACAACACCGTCCCCGAGGGAACAGCCGTAGACATCGTTATTGATCATCACCCGGCCGAAAACATCGAGGCCAGGTTTGTCGATCACCGCGAGGAGATCGGGGCGGCCGCGACGATCCTTACGGAGTACGTTCGCGCCCTCGATGTCGATCCCGACGACGTGCTCACGACGGCACTCCTGTTTGCCATCCGGCGTGAGACCCTCAACTTCCTTCGGGGAGCCACGCGCGAGGAGTACGATGCGGCCGGCTATCTCCACGACCACGCGGATCACGACCTGCTCCGACGGATGTCGGCACCGTCGGTCACCGGGGCCACTCTCGATGCGATCTCGACTGCGATCGACAACCGTAGTATAAACGGGGCGGTGCTCATCTCCCACGTCGGCCGGACGACCGAACGGGACGCAGTCCCGCAGGCGGCCGATTACCTCGCCACGCTGGAAGGCGTCGAGACGGTCATCGTCTTCGGAATCGTCAAGACCGCCGTTCACCTCAGTGCACGGTCACCTGACCCACGGGTTCACGTCGGCAACGTGCTCAGGGAGACGTTCGAGGACGTCGGAAGCGCCGGTGGCCATCACGACGTCGCCGGCGGTGAAATCCCGCTCGGTCTCTTTGCCGACTACACGAGTGACGACGAGCAGTTGCTGAACATCGTCGAAGGAGTGATGACCCCTCGCCTCCTCGCGGGATTCGACCTCGCCGAGGATTGAGACGGATTACTGTAGCCATTTATCGGCGAGCGCCGATCCGGCACTGGCGCTCGCCGGTATTTCGTTACATAATCCGTACGGGACGAACGAATCCTGGTAACCGATCTTGAAATACTCCGTGTTTCACTGAACTGGATCGGGGAGTCCCGGCACCTGCAGAAAGCATTTATTTGCGCCCGAATAGGGGCCGGTATGCGCCCGGAAGCCCTCCTCGCGGGCGTCGCCGTCGCCGCGCTCGTCGGTACGGTGGCGCTCGCCGCGTTCGTCCCCGGGTTCGTCGCCGAACCCGACGCCGACGAACCGCCCGCACGCCTCGACGTTACCGAAACGACGCTCGAGACGGGCGAGATAACCGGCGAAACCGTCACGTTCGACGTGACCGCGTTCGTCACCCACCGGGGCGGCCCCGCCGAGAACGTGACCGTCGCGGTACGTGCGGTCGACGGCAGCGGCGTCCTTGCCGCGAGCGAAACGACGGAGTCGACGACACTCGAAGGCGGCGGCGAACGCCGAACGCCGGTGTCGATCACCGTTCCCCGCGAGGGGAACTACGAAGTCCGGACCGTCCTCTACGTCGACGGCGAGCGGGCCGATGTGGCGCGGGCGAGCGTCGACGGAGTCGGGGCGTTGACGCCGCCGTACGCGGACTCGTCCGTAGCGTTCGCTCAACTCGGTCAGGGACCTGCGGTCGAATACACGATCGACGCAGTCGATAGCGGAACGGCGACGCTCGGGATTCGGAGTTACCTCACGAACGCCGGTGACGATCCCGAGGACGGAATCAGGATCGAGGTGACCGCCCGACACGCCGAGGCGGGCGTCGTCGCCGACCGAACCGGGGCCGATGTCGGCTCGATACCCCCCGGACGGACGGCCTCCGTCGACGCGTCTGTCGCGGTCCCCGACGAGTCGAACTACTACCTCGATGTGACGCTTTGGCGCGATGAGGTAGTCCTCGATTCGACGCGATCCGCCGCAAACCTCGACCCGCAGCGGACGGTCGCCGTCGAGGAGCGAACAGAGGACGTTCGGTTCGATGCCGGGGAGTTCGAGACCGAGCGCGCCCCCCAGCGACCGGAGCCGGACGCGGCCGACGCCGAATCCCAGCCCGGGTTCGGCGCGGCGGCCGCCATCGCCGCGCTCATCGTCGGTGCGGTCGCGGCCCGGGGGCGGTCGAAATGACCGACGACGGGTCGACGACCGCCGAGGAACGAACGGGTTCTGGTATCGGGATCGACCGGGATACCATCGCCCAGTATCTCCAGTGGGGTGCGCTGTTCGCCTTCGCCGTGCTGGCGGTGATCGCCGGTGTGGGGCTCTACGGCAGCCTCGGCTCCGTCATCGATATCTGGGTCGCGAACCGATACCAACCGATCGCGCGCGCGGGCGTCAACCTCGCGCTGCTGTGTGCGGCGATCGGTGGCGTTCTCGTAACACTTCATCGGCTGTAGGCGGACAGGTTCAGTCCGGACGCGATCGTGCGGGGAAGTAACATCCGAGGGACCGGTCAAAACCAGCCAAAGCAACAGTCTTTATATCGTTCGAACCAGGGTTCCCGGTATGGGTGCTGACAACCAGGAACCGATGGTGCGTCCGGCGGATCCGCCGGGTGACCCCTCGGCGTTCGAACGCGAACCGGGCGACATCGCCTCGGAGTACGTTGCCCTCGCCTCCGAGCTCAAAGAAGCCGTCACCGGGGCCGTCCGGTTCGACGAGTACGCACAGGTTCTGTACGCGACTGACGGAAGTATTTACCAAGCTCGGCCCGCCGGCGTCGTCTACCCGAAAAACATCGACGACGTCCGCGCCGCCGTCCGGATCGCGGTCGAGCACGAAACGCCGGTCTTGCCCCGGGGGGCCGGCTCCTCGCTCGCGGGCCAGACTGTCGGTCCCGGGTGCGTCGTCCTCGATATGTCCCGTCACATGGACGGGCTTCTCGAGGTCGATACCGACGCACAGCGGGCCCGGATCCAGCCGGGGATCGTCCAGGACGACCTCGAGGACGAACTCGAGGATGCCGGCCTGAAGTTCGCCCCCGACCCCGCCTCGTCGAACCGCTCGACCGTCGGCGGCGGGATCGGGAACAACTCCACCGGTGCCCACTCCGTCCGGTACGGGATCACCGACGCCTACACCGAGGAAATCAAGGCGATCCTCCCGGACGGATCCCTGTTGCACGCGCGCGAGATCGTCCTCGACAGCGACGAGTACGACGAGATCGTCTCGAAAGACGACCGCGAGGCCGAGATCTACGAGACGGTCCGCGCGCTCGTCGAGGACAACCAAGCGGAGATCGAGGAGCGGTATCCGGACCTCAAGCGGCGTGTCAGCGGTTACAACCTCGATCGCGTCATCTATGAGAACGACGACGGCGAGGATGTCATCAACCTCTCGAAGCTCTACGTCGGCAGCGAGGGGACCCTCGGCGTCATCGTCGAGGCGACGGTCGGGCTGGTGACCGTCCCGGAGGAGACGGCGCTCGCGCTGTACTTCTTCGAGGACCTCGTCGACGCGATGAAAGCCGTCCCCGAGGCGCTCGATTTCGACGTCAGCGCCGTCGAGCTGATGGACGACGAGGTGTTCCGACTCGCCGCGGAGTCCGACGGCTACAGCGAGTACGCCGAGCCGATCCCGGAGGGGACGGCCGCGGCGCTCATGCTCGAGTACGATTCGGAGCTCCACGACGACTTCGAGGCAGCCATCGAGGCGACGAACGATCACTTCGTCGCGAACGGCGACGCCTTCGACGTGCTTGAGGCGTACACTGCCAAAGATCAGAAGGACATCTGGTCGCTCCGGAAGGCGGCGATTCCGCTGTTGATGGGCCTGCAGGGCGACCCGAAGCCGTACCCGTTCATCGAGGACGCGACCGTGCCGCCGGAGGAACTCGCCGAGTACGTCACCGAGTTCGAGGAGGTCCTCGAGGACCACGGCACGTCGGCGGCGTACTTCGCACACGCCGGAAGCGGAACGCTCCACATCCGACCGATCTTGAATCTCAAAGAGGACGAGGGCATCCAGAAGATGCACTCGATCACCGACGACGTGACCGATCTGGTGTTGAAACACCACGGCTCCTTCTCGGGTGAACACGGCGACGGGATGGCCCGGACCGAGTTCAATCCGAAGATGTACGGCCAAGACCTCTGGAACGCGTTCAAGAAAGTCAAGACGGCGTTCGATCCCGAGTGGTTCATGCACCCGGGAAACGTCGTCTACCGCGAGGACATCGACGACATCGGGCCGGACGCAAACCGCG
>CAZOFL010000076.1:0-11828 GCA_964579035.1 uncultured Natronomonas sp.
TCGGGGTGTTCTTTCAGCGCGGCAGCGGCGCCGCGAACCGCGACGTCGCCCTCCATGGCGCGGGCCATGTTGATGTTGTGTTGGGCGCGTTCGTACTTTTCATCCAAGTCCGACCGGACGTCCTGTGCCTGATCGAGGATGTCCATGAACTCCATGATGAGGCCGTCGCGTTTCTTTTCGAGCGTGTCGTGGCCCCGCTCGGAGAGTTCGATGCGGTCCTCGATCGCCATGAGGTTCTTCCGAGTCGGTTTGACGTCCTTGCTCATTCTTACGGAAGCGTTCTGTCCCAAGCGAGTTAATGGTTTCCAACCATCGGTTTAGCGACCGGCGGACCGACCCGCCACGCCTATCCGTCTCTCGGGCCAACAGTCGGCATGACTGATTGGAAAGCGGTTTTCGTCGGCTTTCTCGTCGGCGTCGTCGCGAGCGTGTTCGCCTTCGCGCTCCCGGTCGTCGGCCACATCGGTGCCGGCCTCCTCGCGGGGGTCGTCGCCGGGGCACTCGCGGGCGGTGGACTCGCACGCGGCGCGTGGCACGGCCTCCTCGCCGGGGCGTTGGGCGGACTCGTCGTCGCCGTCCTTCTCGCACTCGTCGTCTCGCTGGCCGGGGTCGCGATCGGCGGGCCGTTCGGCCTCCTCGGGGGGCTCGGCGTCTTTGCGATCGGGGCGATCATCGCGCTGGTGCTCGCCGTCGACAGCGCAATCGGCGGCGCTATCGGTGGACTCCTCAGCCGTTAAGGGGCTCGCTCACGAACACGGAGTATGGCCGAGATAGATCCCGACGCGCTGTTGCCGAACGACCGCATAAAACAGGCCGTGCTCGACGGCGACGTGACGCAGTTGAGCCGCGGGGCTGCGAACCGATACGCCGAGGCGGGCGATACGTTCGGTCTCGACGGGGCTAGTTTCGAGGTGACGAGCGTCGACGAGCGGACGCTCGGCGATCTGACGGACGACGACGCGAGACGGGAGGGGTCACCGTCCCTCGAGGCGTACAAAGAGCGGATGCAACGCGTCCACCCCGGCGATTTCGAGTGGGACGACACGAGCGAGATCGTCACCTACCGCTTCGACTCGGTCGAGTGACCGACATGCCGACGGATCCGGACGGGTCGCCGAACGGTTAAGATGACCCCGAACGAACGCCCGAGTATGCAGGCGAATCGGGAGTATCGCGACCGGGACGGGACGGAAGTCGCGGTGCTTGATGCCCTCGTCGACCGGGCCGAGGAGGGGATGACGGTGTTCGAGTTGCGGTCCGTCGTCGAGGTCGACATCGACGAACTGGAGACGGCGCTCGCCGAACTCAAGGACGCCGGGTTGATAACCGTCGAAAACGACGACGGCCCCATGCGGATCTACCCCGACGACCGGGCCGTTCCCGACCCCGATCCGGATACCTCCGGCGGGGAGTCCTCGCTTTTGGACGGACTCCGGAAGCGGCTCGGCCTCTGAGCGGCCGCCCACCACCCACATCCCGCACACCACCGTCCGTCCCCGGTGAGACGCGTTTGTTTTACCCCTCCGGCCCCTTCTGTCGGCAATGACTGTCGTCGCGGAGCTACACGAATCCCACGGCGCGACGTTCACCGAACGCGGCGGCCGCCGGGTCGTCGACCACTACGGCCGGCCGAAGCGGGTCCACCGCGCCGTCAGAAACGTCGTCGGAACGATCGAGATGGGGTACGGCGTCGTCGAAGTGACCGGCGAGGACCGCGTCGACTTCGTCGACAACGCCGTCTCGAACCGCGTTCCCGAAACGGACGGCCAGGGCGTCTACGCGCTGTTGCTCGACCCGCAGGGCGGGATCGAGACGGAGCTGTACGTGTACAACGCCGACGAGCGGCTGCTCTGTTTCGTCCCGCCAGGGACGGCGTCGGAACTCGCCGACGAGTGGGCTGAAAAGACGTTTATCCAAGACGTGACGGTTCGGGCCGCGAGCGACGACTTCGGCGTGTTCGGCGTCCACGGCCCGAAAGCGACCGAAAAGATCGCCTCCGTACTCACGGGCCCGAGTTCGCCCGACGAGCCGCTGTCGTTCGTCCGCGGGCGGATCGGCGACTGGGGTGTGACCGTCGTCAGGACCGACGATCTCACCGGCGAGGAGGGGTACGAGGTCATCTGCGCCGCCGCCGACGCGGCGGACGTCTTCGACGCCCTCATCAACCACGGGCTCAACGCCGCGCCGTTCGGCTACCGGACGCTCGGGTATCTGTATCTCGAGGCCGGTACGCCGCTTTTCGAGACGGAACTCGAAGACACGGTGCCAAACGTCCTCGGCCTCCGGAACGCCCTCGACTTCGAGAAGGGGTGTTACGTCGGTCAGGAGGTCGTCTCGAAGATCGAAAACCAGGGGCGGCCGTCACGTCGGTTGATCGGGGTTCGACCCGACGAACTCCCCGAAAGCGGCGCGGCGGTCTTCGACGGCGACGAACACGTCGGCGAGGTGACCAGAGCCGACTACAGCCCCGCACTCGATGCGCCGATCGCGCTCGCGTTCGTCGAGTACGGTCTCGAAGCCGGGGAGCTGGCGGTTCGGATCGACGGCGAGAACGTGGCCGCCGAGGCCGTCGAACTCCCGTTCGTCGAGGGATCGGCCCGATCCCGACGGCTCCCGCAGTACTGAGACGAAAGCGCGCAGCCAGCAATACCGACGAAGCCGTCGGCTACCGGTTTCTGTCGCTCTCTAGCTCGACGTCGAGGTCGGCCAGCACCGCTTTGGCTTCCTCGCGTTTCTCCTGGTGTTCCTCGAGGAACTCCGCCATGAGCTCGGCGGCCTGCTCCTTGCAGCCGCCACAGAGGCGGTCGCCGCCGACGCACTCATCGTAGACGCGGGTCGCGAACTCGTCGTCGTCGCCCGAGAGGAGGTACGCGTACAGTTCGTAGACGGGGCATTCGTCGGCCTCGCCGCCCAACTCACGCTGCTTTTCGGCCGTCTCGCGGCCGCCAGTCGTGGCGGATTTTACCTTGTCGTAGCCCTCCTCGGGGTCGTCGAGCAGGCTGATGTGGCTCGCCGGGACCGAGGAGGACATCTTCCCGCCGGTCAGCCCGGTCATGAACCGGTGATAGATCGAGGACGGTGGGAGAAAGCCGTAGCCGCCGTGGTCGATCTCTACCTCGCGGGCGAGCTCCTCGGCGGCCTCCCGGTCGAGATCGAAGCTGTCGATGTGGCCCTCGTACACGCGCTTTTCGCCCTCGACGGCGTCGATGAGCGCCTCGAACGCCTCGTCGGTTGCGTTGCGGTCGAGGAAGCGAACGCGCGGCCGGAGGGGTTCCTTGCCACCCGACTCGAGCGTCTCGATTGTCCGCCCGACGGCGTCGGAATCCGGGCACTCGGCGTCGAGCCACGCGGCGGCGTCGGTGCATCGGACGTCGGTTTCGGGGTCGGCGGCGTCAGCGGCGAGCGCCTCGTAGGCCCGGGCGACGAGGCCGCGCTCCTCGTCGTTCAACTCGAAACTCGCGTACGCCTCCGTCACGCCGAAGTACCGCATCCGGCCGGCGAGATCCCGGGCCAAGCGCACGTGAGGGTCCTGGTCGGGACCGACAGGGATGACCGTCGGTTTCGGCTCGTCGAGTTGCGGATAGAGGATGTCGGCCATCTGGGTGAGGACCGACTGCATGTAGGACACCTCGGTCTCGCCGTCGAAATCGTAGATCGCCCCGAGCTCGGAGAAGTTCGCTTTCGTCCCGAGTTCGAAGGCGAGATCCTGCACCTCGCGGTTCGTCGATTGGCGATACAGGGCGCCCGCCTCGGGGTCGAATCCGAGCGCGATGAGCGAAAGCAGGTAACTCTCGGTGTGGGCGTCGATCTCGTCCCACGTGAGACCGCGTGCGGCGTGGGCTTCCAGGTCGGCGATGAGCCCGTAGGCGTCGCCGCCCCGCTGTTGGTGCCAGATCAGTTCGTCGAAGACGAGTTTGTGGCCGATGTGGGGGTCGCCGGTCGGCATGAATCCCGACAGCGCGGCGAACGGTTCGTCGTTCACCATCGCGTCGGCGACCGGTCGGTAGTCGCGGTGGCCGAAGATGACGCCGCGCCGCATCAGGTAGTGCGGGCTCGGTACCCGCGGCAACACGTCGTCGAAGGACTCGATGCCGAACTCCTCGAAGAGCTTCCGGTAGTCGTCGACGGTCGAGGAGCCCCACGGGTCAAGGGCCACATCGTCGGCTCCCTTCGTGCCGCCGTCGGGTCGGACGGCCGGCCGCTCTTCCCGGTCGTGGGGTCCGTCGTCTGCCATGCCGAACCCTGGGAGTGGTCAAGTCAAAAACCGTTCGTTTGTTCCACAGCGTCCGTCACGACCGGGTGAGAACGGATTCGGGCTCGGCAAGGGCCGACGATCGGCCGGATCGGTGTCTCAGACGGTGGGATCTCGGGACCGGTTGTCGTTTCAATTACGGCGATCGACCGACGTTGTTAACTTATTTAGGTTAATTCGCGTCTATATATAACCTAATCCAATTACTTATTACGGGGCCGTACGGAACACACGGTATGGGCACGTCGCTCGTTTCGCGCTCCGCGCTGCAGGCCCGCCGTCGGGCGATCGTCAAGACGCTCTGTTATCGGCTGTTCATGGTTTTGATCACCGTGACGATCGCGTTCCTCGTCGTCGGCGATATCGGCGACGCGTTGAACATCGGGATCGCGGCGAACGTGCTGAAGACCGGCACGTACTACCTCTACGAACGGACGTGGGACCACATCACGTGGGGCGTCGACACGCCGCAGTCGAGTTGAGGGTCGGTGGCTGCGCCGCCGGAGGGTCAGGGCGTCAACCGACCGACTGACAACCACTGCACCGACCCCTCCTCGACGAGCGCGAACATCATCCGCTTTCTGACTCCGTGTGCGAGCCGGACGTCGAGCGCGACGTCCCGCGGCGGGAGTTCGATATGCGCCGGGAGCACGCGGACGAGCAGCTGTGAGTGGTCCAGATCGTCCACGTGCTCGACCGCGTCGTACGTCCTGAAGTCGGCCCCGAATTTGAACCCCGTCTTCGGGACGACGCCACGATCGCGGAGCTCCCGGTAGACGGTCCGTCGACGGTCGAACCGCGCGCCCTCCGCCGAGCGGCCACGGGAGACGACCGCGTCGGTCCCACCCCCGACGGACAGGACACCGCGTTCACAGAGACAGGCGGCCTCCAGGAGCGACAGCTGGACCGCGTCGTCGTCGCGGTCGAGCGGTTGTCCGTAAAACGCCCGTTCGTAGAGCTTCGGCGGCGGGCTCCAACAGACGACGCGATCCCCGAGTAAGTCGCCCTCGACTGCGGGCAGATCGACCGCGGCGTTCGTTCCGCTGACGTCGGGACGGTCGGTCTCGAGGTAAGTCAGTTCGCTCTCCTCGTCGACGACGGCGAGGACGACGTCGCCGAGCGAACCGAGCGCGACCGAGGCCCGCTCGCCGACCACCCGGACGCGATACTCGGCGGTGCCGTCCCACGGTCCGTCGCCGCGGGGGTGGACCACGAAATCGATCCCCGCGGGCTCCTCGACCCACCCCTCGCGGGCCGGCGAGACGTAGAACCCCCGCTCCCGGAGGTCCTTATAAACGAGGAAGGGAGCCACGACGTCGTCGTTGGCGGCGAGAAACGCGGGCAGTCCCCGCCCCTCAACCGACTCGAGATCCCCGCGGTACAGCAGGTGTGCGGCCTCGACGCGCGCGAGGATGACCCCGTCACCCTTCGGCCGGCCGTACCCCCGCGAGTCGTAGTATCGTTCGCGGCCGTTCGCACCGACTTCGACGACTCCGTCGGCCAAGTGGCCTTGCATAGTCGTGTCTGCCACGTGCGCGCCTAAATCCGCTACGGTCGGCTTCGACCCCGGCGGGCGATCCATCGGACCCCTCACGGCTCCCCATCGGGGGACGGACAGGTCGAATCGAGACACCGGCGGCCGCCGCCGGTTTCGAACAGCGGCAGGCCGCAACCGCACGAGCCGGCGATCCGTCCGTCCGGGACAGCGAAGCCGGTGTCGCAGTCGGGGTATCCCTCGCATCCGGCGATGAGTCCGCCGCGTCTGAGGATCCGGAGGTTGTCGTCGCAGTTCGGGCACTTCCACTCGCGGTCGAAGCGCTCGCGGACCGCATCGAGCATCGAGCCGCACTCGTGATCGAGACACAACTCGAAGCGTTCGCCCCGGTCGACTCGAAACCGGGGGAGCCCACAGTCACAGGTCGAATCGATCATCGACGCGCCCGCCGGCAGGCCGAACCGCTCCGCGCAGCCGAGACAGGCGACGTCGGACCCCGAACGAACCAACTGCCCGCCACAGCGGCAGTCGCCGACCGGCGTGCCGGCATCCGTCGCCTCGTGGTCCGTGATCGCCACGTCGCCGACTGCCTCGATTCGAAGCGTCTCCTCGCCGTCGCTGGCGAGCAGCCATAGGGGAGCGCGGGTCACGGAGAGCGATTCCGGGCGGGTCAGCCACGCGACCGGCTGGTAGCCGTCGGTGTCGTGAACCAACACGGTGTTGTCGGGTTTGACAACGGTGAGCGTTTTGCCGCGGACGGTTCGTTCGCGGGTGCCGTCGAAACGGACAAGACAGTCGCCGGAGATGGTTCGGATCGACATGCGGCGTCTGGATTCGTTTCGGTACTTCAACCCTCGGGGCGGTCGAGTTCCCCGATAGACAGTCGTGGAAACACTGCGAATTGTTATCAGTTCCGAACCGAAGCTTCTGGCTTCGATACGACACCACGAGAGGGAAAAATTAACCACCGATTGCGCCGCTGGCGCGTTACCCGTCTTCGAGAGCGTCGCAGATCTCCCGGTTCGTACCCCCAAGGATAGACCTCATAAATCAATGGCAGAATAAACATCAGATCTGGGGCCGGTGATTCGCCGTGGGTCAACGTCGCCCCGTATCAGTCGACGATGCCGACGTCGAGAACGTGCCGCTCAAGCGCCGCCTCGCTCCCAAAGAAGGTGCTACAGGCCGCACAGACGTAGCCGTCTGATTCGGTTGTGCTGTTCATACGCCCCATAGGTGTGCGAAGACGTATCAAACGATCGGTCAGCGTTCAGCCCGTCATTCGATCGCCTCGGCCGCCTCACGGACGAGACTGTCGAGGATCTCCGGCGTCGTCGGGTGGTACGCTCGGTCGGGGATCTCGCCGACGGTGAGCCCCATCTCGACGGCCAGTTGCATCGTCTTGGCCATCGCGTCGGCGTGGTAGTGCAGCCCTTGGTAGCCGAGGACGGTTCCGTCGGTCCCGACGACGAGGCGTGCGAGCCCCTCGGGGACGTTTTTGGTCGTGAACACGCCGTCGCTCGCTGCCTCACGGGTCACTACAGCGTGGTCGATCCCCGCCGCGTCGGCGGACGATTTCGAGTGCCCGACCCGGGCGTACGGGAGGACCCCGAGCCCGGAGAAGACGACGTGGTGGTGGACGTTCTCGTACTCGCGAGGCTCCTCGCCGTCGCGGTGCCGTCGGATGTTTTCGGCGGTGAGAAACCCCTGTTCCTTCGCGACGTGGAGGATCGGCTCTTTGGCGTTCGCGTCGCCGACGACGAACACCCGGTCGTCCTCGCGGGCCTGCATCGTGCCCGTGACCCATCCCGGTCCCGGATCGAGCGCCGTCTTCCCGATTCCCAACCGGTCGAGCGTGGGCCGGCGGCCGGTAAAGGCGAACAGCTGATCGGCCTCGATGGCGTGCTCGGAGCCGTCGGTCTCCACGTGGAGTCTGACACCGCCGTCGTCGGTCGGCTCGACGCGCCGTTCGTGCGTGTGGGTGAGTACGTCGACGTCGAACGACTCCCGGTAGTATTCCAAGAGTGCGTCGCCGAAGGGGTCGTCGGCCTCGTCGAGCGGCCGGGCGTCGTGTTCGATGACGGTGAGATCCATCCCGCCCGCCTCGCTGAGGTACGGGACGAGTTCCATCCCGACGTAGCCGAACCCAATGACGACGCCGGAGTCGCCGAACCCGGCGGCGTCCAGCACGTCGGCGCTCGTCCCGACGGAAACGTCGTCGATGCCCGGAAGCTCGGGTACGTTCGCCGAGGATCCGGTCGCGACGACGACGTAGTCGGGGTCGAGCGTCCGGCCGCCGACGGCGAGGCGTCGGTCGTCGACGAACCTGGCCGTGTCGTGGATGAATTCGACGCCATCGCGTTCTGCGAGTCGGCCGACGGCCGCCCGACGGTGGGCCGCGAAGTTCGCGGTGTGCTCGTTTTTCCGTTCGACGACCGCACCGAGGTCGACATCCGGGAGCGGTCCCGAGAGCCGGTCGTCGTGACGGGCGGCGAAGCGGTGTTCGGCGGCCGACAGCACCTCTTTCGACGGCATACAGCCCCGGAGGATGCAGAGCCCACCGCCCGGGTCGCCGTCGTCGACGAGCGTCAGCCGGACGTCGGGGACATCGGCCAGTCGTTCGGCGACCGCGACGCCGGCACTTCCGTACGCGCCGACGATCGCGACGTGGGTTTCCATGGGCGAACTCGCGCCGGCGACGCGTATAACGGTTCGGGGGACGTTCCCGCTCCGCGGGCACTCCGTTCGAAGCCATCGGCGAGTGAAGCGCCGGAAGAACGCCGAGAGACCCGGGTTGCAGCCAAGGTCACCGTAGAATCAACGGGCGCCCGGCGTACGTGCTGGGGGCCGTACGTGTACTCGTCGGCGATGAGGCAAAAGGGGAACTGGGGCGTGTGACACTACACTCCGGGTGGCAGCCTGGCACCCGTTGATATAACGATGGGGTGTATATGCGATGGTGGTTCACATCGTCGGGGGATCCTCACGGTCCCCGACGACGATTGGGCGGTCGATAACCCGGTGTACCCAACGACGGTAACGGGAACCCGAAGACCTGCGACGGATCAGAAGACCCCGAAAATGAACGCGAGACCGACGGTAACGAGGACGGCGGCGGTGACGGTCGGCAGATACGGCGTGTAGCGTTCGACGCGCTCGCGGTGGTGCCGGTAGCCGGCGATGAGCAGGAGCGTCGGCACGAGGATGGCGACGATGACCGCCAGCGAGTACACGAGCATGAGTTCGAGACAGAACTCGGTCCCGGCACAGATCGCGAGGATCTGTATCGGTTCCTCGTGAGCGAACCCCAACACGAGCGCGGTCATCCCGAGCGTCCGGAGGCCCTTCTCCGCGTCCCGTTCGTCGAGGTGGCGGTGGCCGCCGTCCGGAAGCCGCCCGCGGATGGAAGCGAGGACGCCACCGGTTGTGCTGCCGTGCTCGTGGTCGTCGCACTCGTGATGGTCGTCGTGAGCATCGTGGGTATCGTCACGTCCGTCGTCGTGATCGTGACCGTGTCCATGCCCCTCGTTTCGGGTCCGGAACTCGTAGAGGCCGAGGGCCACGAGCAGCGCTCCCGCCAGTGGTTTTATAAGCGGCCCCTCGGCGAACGCCGCAAAGGCCGCGAACCAAAAGTACGCGAGGACCAAGGCGACGCTGCTGACGAGGTGTCCGACGCCGAGGACGAGCGCCGCGACCGTCCCGCTGACCCATTTGTGTGACCGTTCGAGGGCGTACGTGGCGGCGATGGGCCAGCCGTGATCGGGGAGCACGCCATGGACCACGCCGAGGGCGACGACGCTCGCGGTCAGTCCGAGGTCCATACGGAATCGTCACCGGAGGACGGCTAAACCGCTTGTTACTACCGGTTTGCGGGATCAATAATAATCCGAGACGGAATCGATAACTGTGAGTCGACCGTTGGTCGGGTATGCGAACCAGTCTGGCCGTTCCGGAGGACGACCTCGAGGCGTTCGACGCGACCTGGCAGGCGGAGGGCCTCGAATCCAGGTCACGGGCGATACGGGAGGCGATGGCGGAGTACGTCGAGCGCCACCGCGCGCTCGAAGCCGTCGACGGGACGGTGGTCGGGACGCTCGTCTTCGATTACGAACACGAGGCGGTCATCGAGCGCCTCCACGACGTCCAACACAGCTACCAGGACGTGATCGTCTCGACGAGCCACGCCCACCACGGCGAGTGGTGTCTCGAGACGCTGTTCGTCGACGGCGACGCCGACCGGGTCCGCGGCCTCGCCTACGAGCTGAAGAACTTCGACGGCGTCCGTCGGGTCCGGTCAATGGTGTTGTGACCGGGGACTGACCCCCGTGGGTTTCCCGACGCTGCGGGAGGGGAACCGCGGATTGTCGGTGTGTCGCGGCCGGTCGAGTTGTTGTTATTCCCCGTCGAGCAGGCGCCCGTAAACGGGCCAGGACGCGTCGCCGACCGGCGGCTCGACGTCGTCGCCGTCCAATTCGACGCCCGAGCCCGCCTCCACGCGGCCGGCGACGGCGACGGGCGTTCCCCGCCCCTCGAGGGCGGCGAGCACGGCGTCGGTGTCGTCGGGGGCGACGGCGATCACGAGCGTCCCCGAAGTCGTCGCACGCCAGGGGTCCATCCCGAGGGCGTCACAGGCGGCGTCGATCCCCGCGAGTCGCGGGACAGCGTGGGTATCGATCGAGAGCCGAACGTCGGCGCTTTCGGCGACCTCGTGGAACGCGCCGAGGAGCCCACCCTCCGTCGCGTCGTGCATGGCGGTCACCTCGCCCGCCGCGGCCGCGACGAGCGCGTCCCTGACGGCACCCACGTCGTCGAGTCGCGCCTGTGCGGTCGCCAGCGGGTCCCCGGACAGGCCGACGGCGTCGGGGAACAGCGTCGTCAGCAGACCGACAGCCTCGACGGCCGGCCCCTTCGTGACGAGGATGTCGTCACCCGGACGGGCACCGTCCGGGCGGACGATCCGTTCGTGGTCGCCGACGGCGATCGCCGTTGCGGCCCCGACCCACGGGAACGACGCGCCCGGGTAGCGGGCGGTGTGGCCGGTGACGACCGAGATACCGAGATCGCGGCACTCGGCATCGATCGCGCCCCACAGCCGACCGAACGCCGTGTCTGTCATGTCGGGCGGCAGCGAAAACGAGACCGTCAGGTGCGTCGGCGCGAGTCCCGACACGGCGACGTCCGAGAGGACGACCCCGAGCGCGAACGTCCCGGCGCGTTCGAACCCCAGCGCCGGCAGCACGGAGACCGGATCCGTCGCCGTCACGACCGCCCGGTCGGCGACGTCGATCACGCCGAAGTCGACCCCGTGTTTGGGGCCGAGCGCCACGTCCTCGCGCTCGGCCCCGAGCCGTCGCGCGATCCGCTCCTCGAAGAATTCCCGAGAGACCTTTCCAGTCGTCATTGCCGAACGGTTCGGGGGACGTGCCGTCAATCTGGCGGCCTCTCCGGAGAGGTGTCGACGCCGCTTCGGAGCCGTTCTCGGACAAAACACTCATCGGTGATCGACCCTCCAATAGCGGTATGAACCGACGATTGCGCTCCGGTCGACCCGGACGCGAAGCGGCGTGCAGGGGGGCGAACGATGGTAGGTGAGTTCGAGCGGCCGCCGCAAGGGGAGTTCGAACGCGAGCTCAAATCCTTCCCGGAGTTCTTCGACCGCCTCGAGGCGGAGGGCGCACTCGATCTGTGGGACGCCGTCGACTCCGAAACCGAGATCGAGGGGCTCGTCTACCACCACCGCGGGGCACAGATCCCGAGTTACGACGGCCGGTTCGTCCTCGAACCGACCGAGTCCGACGACGCGCAGCCGGCGTTCAGCGTCGAGTTCGGCACCGTCGGCCCCCGGAGCGTCTGGGCGGTGTTCGACCGGACGCTGTCGTGGGACGTCTACCTCCTGTTGTTCGAGGAGGGCGCGGTCGTCGCGTGGATGAGCGACGCCGAGTTCGAATCGGAGGAGGCCGGACGCTTCCGGTCGAAGGCCGCAGCGGTCGAGGCCGGGCAGTTCTCCTTCGGCGTCTTCTTCCGGTTCGGTCCCGACTGGGTCGAACGGGAGCAGTGGGGCAAGGCCTCGACCGCACCGGC
>CAZOFL010000077.1:0-11721 GCA_964579035.1 uncultured Natronomonas sp.
GGAAGGCCTTCTGGGTCATCGGGGCCGCGGCGGCGACGACGATCATCGCGATGTCGCCGCTTGCGGTTCTCTCGCTCGGGGACCTGCAGGGCTTTGCGATCGTCACGATCGTCGGCGTCCTGATCGGTGTGTTGATCACCCGGCCGGCGTACGGGGATATCCTTCGGATCCTCGTGTTGGGCGAGGACGGCTAACCCGACCGCGACCGCGCCTCGAAACCCTTTCGACGCTGCCCGCAGAACCGTCTGTATGACTTTCCGAGACGGGACGCTCGTCGACTGGCATGGGTGGGATTCCGAAGCCTTCGAAACCGCGGAGCGCGTCGGCAAACCCGTGCTTTGCTCGTTGACCGCGCCGTGGTGTGAGTGGTGTGAACGAATGGATGAGGCAGCTTACTCGGATCCGAAACTCGCCGCCAACATCGGCGAGAGCTTCGTTCCGATCCGGGTCGATGTCGACAGACACCCCCGCGTCCGCGAGCGATACAACATGGGCGGGTTCCCGACGACGGTCTTTTTGACGCCCGGCGGGGAGGTGCTGTCCGGGGCGACGTATCTCGGCCGCGACGGCCTCAGGCAGGTGCTCGACAGCGTCCGGGCCTCGTGGGACGCAAAGGGGGCCTCGGCCGGCCGGATTCCACGCTCCGTCTCCGGAGCGGACCGACCGACCGGCGAGATCGATGCAGGCATCGAGGCCCACATGGTCGAGCAGGTAGCGGCGGTGTTCGACGAGGAGTTCGGCGGCTGGGGCACCGACGCGAAGTTCCCGCTCCCCCGAACGATCGAGTTCGCGCTCAAACGCGACCGCGATCGCGGAACGCGGACCCTCGAAGCCGTCCGAACGCATCTGTTCGATACGTACGACGGCGGGTTCTACCGGTTCGCCGAAACCAGACGCTGGGGGGACCCACACCGGGAGAAACTGGTCGACGAGAACGCGGCGCTCCTGCGTGCGTTCACGACGGGGTATCTGTACACCGGCGAGGATGCCTACCGGCAGACGGCCGAGCGGACGGTCGAATATCTGACAACTACCGCGTGGACGGGTGCGGCCTTCGCCGCCAGCCAAGCCGCAAGCGACTACTACACGCTGAAACCGACCGAGCGCGAGGACGCCGACCCCCCGTTCGTCGACCCGACGGTCCTTGCCGACAGAAACGGGATCGCCGCCGACGCGCTGTTTCGGTTCGCCGCCGTCACCGATCACGACGGGGCGGAAAGATACGCCGAACGGGCGCTCGATCACACGCTCGGGACGCTTCTCGACGACGGACAGGTGCGGCATTACGACGATCCCCGGAGCGAATCAGGGCTGCTTTCCGATCACGCCCGACTCCTCTCCGGGCTCACTGCGGCGGCCCAAGTGGTCGGTCCCGGCGATTGGCTTCGCCCGGCGGAAGCGATCGCCGACGACGCGCTGGAACGACTCCAAGCGGCGGACGGCTCGTTTCGGGACGGCGATCCCGTCGGCCCGGGGCTACTCGATCGACCGCTGTATCCGCTCGGTACCAACGCGGAGATGGCTGACGCGCTCCTCGATCTGGCCGCGTTGACCGACGAGAGACGATACGAGAAGGCCGCGAAAGACGCACTCGCCGCCTTCGCCGGGGCTTCCGACCGGATGGGTGTCGAGGCGGCCGGGTACGCCGCCACGTGTGCGCGGGCGCACTACGACCCCCTCGTCGTCAAGACGCCGGCGGCGGGATCCGAACTCCACCGCGCCGCGCTCCGGATCGCGGACCACGAGAAGGTGGTCGTTCCCGAAGACCGGTCGGACGCCGTCGTCGTCCGGGCGGGCGAAGAAACCCGGCCAGCCGACACCCCGAACGGGCTACTCGAGCGGGCCGCCGAGGGACCGACCACGGGACACGAGTGAAACAACTATCATACCTCCTAAACGTGCGGTGTGTTTATAATCCTCGGGAGAGGATGACGGAACGATGGCGAGCCTCAGAGATCTCGGGCTTTCGGAGTACGAAGCTCGCGCGTATCGGTCGCTTCTAAAGACCGGTCCGACAACGGCAAAGGAGTTGTCACGCGTCAGCGACGTTCCGATGGGGCGGATCTACGACGTGTTGAACAGCATCGAGCAGTACAGTTTGGTCCGTTCTCAGTCGGCCTCGCGGCCGAAAAAGTACGTCGCAGTGGAGCCAAACACCGCCCTCGATCGGCTTTTAAGTGATAAAAAGCGGGAGCTGAACGAGCGCGCCGATCAGTACGAAGAAATCGTCGACGAGTTGGCAGGCGAGTTGGAGTCGGCCGAACCCGTCGAGGAGACGTTCTGGACGGCGGCGGTCGGCCCCGAGGAATCCGCGGATCTCCTCGTCGAACGGATTTCGGCAGCCGACAGCCGTGTCGTAATGGTGCTTTCGACGGACGCCGGACAGTTCTTCGATTTCGACGAGATCGGGACCCTCGTGTTGGATGAACTCACCGCCGCGATGGACCGCGGGGTCGCGATCAGGCTCTTGATGCGCCCCGGCGTCGTCCCCACGCTGCCGGCATCTGTCGGCGAGCGATACCGGGATTCGTTGATCGAGCACGATCTGTTCTCGGTACGGACCAGCGAGAACGTCACCGGCAGTTTCACGCTCATCGATGAATCCGAGGTCGTTATCGAGGTTCCTCACCCGCTGAAAGTCGAAAGGATCTTCGCCATGATCGATCTAAAGGATCGGGAGTTCGCCGAGAGCGTTCTGAAGGAGTTCGATCCCAGGTGGCGTGATGCAAGTGAACTCACGCTGTAAGCGAACACGAACCGGTTCACGGACGGATCTTGGATCGTAGCTGCTGTCGAGACATCACACCCGGGCTCGGTATCGACGGTCAAAACGGCCGAAAGAACGATGTTGTTACTTTCTGTACTGTCCCGTTAGCCTAGATGGATCCGTCCGACAGCCTGGAAACGCTTCTCGACCTCACACAGGATAAGATCGTTGTCGTCGACGCCGAGGGAACTTACCTGTACGCGAACGCCGCGACCGAGCGAATACTCGGCTACGAGCGCGAGGCGTTCGTCGGGACCAACACCTTCGAGTACATCCATCCGGACGATGTCGACGCGGTTCGGGCCGTCTTTGAGCGGTTGACCGCGGACAGTCGGGACCTGACCGAGACGGTCCAGTACCGACACAAAGGGGCGGACGGCTCGTGGGTCCACCTCGAAAGCCGGATGTGGAACCGGAACGACTCGGAGATCGGAGGATACGTCGTTTCCTCGCGCGATGTGACCGACCGCTTTCGCGCCGAACTCCGACACCGCGAAACCGCGTCCCGTCTCCGCGAACTGGCTGCTAACACCGACGATGTGCTGTGGGTGTTCTCGGCCGACTGGGAGGAGTTGTTGTTCGTCAACGAGGCTTTCGAGGACGTCTGGGGCGTATCGCAGGCTGAAATTCGTGCGGATCCGCAGCTGTTCCTCGATAGCATCCACCCGGATGATCGCCCGGATGTCCGGCGGGCGATGCGACGGCTCACTGCCGGGGAACCGGTCGATATCGAGTATCAACTGGATAGGTCAGGAGCGACCTGTCGGTGGGTGTGGACCAAGGGTCGGCCGGTTACCGAGGACGGGACAGTCACTCGGATCGTCGGGTTCGTCCGGGACGTGACTGACCGACGGCGTCGTGACCGCCAACTGCGCGTTCTCGATAACCTCCTCAGACACAACCTCCGTAACGTAATAAACGTCATCGTCGGCCACGCCGAGCTCGCAATGGATCCGGGCGGGCCGACGGTCGATTCGAGTATGGAGACGATCATCGACGTCGGAACGGAGTTTCTCACCACGGTCGAGAAGGAGCGTCGGGTCGTCAGTATCCTCGTCGACTCCGGGAACCCGACCGAAATCGACCTCTCTGCGGTGCTTTCCGATCAACTCGATCAGTTCAACCGCGAGTGGCCCGAGGCGACCCTCACGGCCGACGTGCCGGCGAACGCGTCAGCGCTTGCGGTCCCGGAGATCAGACACGCGATCGGAGAACTGCTCGAAAACGCGTGCGTCCACGCCTCCTGTCCGCCAGAAATACAGGTTGAACTCGAAAACGGGGACGGTTCACTCACAGTTCGAATCACGGATAACGGGCCGTCGATCCCCGGTAACGAGGTCGAACCGTTGTTTTCCGAGTCGAATCCAAGCGACGTGTACCACGGAACCGGGCTCGGCCTCTGGCTCGTTTACTGGACCGTCGATCTCTCCGGTGGCGAAATCGAGTTCGACCGACGGGCCGACGCAGACGGGAACGTGGTTACCATCCGGCTTCCGAAGCCCGACCCTGCTCGGCTCAACGATCCGCGTTTCCGTTGACTTCCCGTTTGAGCTGTCCGAACTCGGCGATCCGTTCGGCGTGGGCGTTGTGCTGGTGGATCGACTCGTCGTTCGACTGTTCCATCCGGACGACCGTATCGTCGGCCAGATCGGGGTATTCGTCGATGAGCCCCTCCGCCATCGCTCGCACGCAGTCCTCGACGAATTTCGCGTCGCTGTGGCTGTCGAACGTCATGTAGTCCTCGTCGGGGCGTTTTGCGAGGTTGTATATACGCGCACTCATCGAGTCCCGGGCCACGTCGATGAGGTCGTGGAGGTCGACGCGGGGATCGCCCGCCGTTTCGACGGTCAGGGTCGCGTGGCCGCGCTGGGAGTGGCCCGGCTGGGGAACCTCCTCGAGGAACTCGTCGATCGTCTCCCGTTCGATGTCGAGTCCCTCCAGAACGTCCCGTGCTCGGGATTCGCTCATCCCTTGAGAGCAGGGACAGACCGTCATACCGACGACGTGACAGCCGATCTCCTCGCGGGTCGTCCCGTCATCGTTCGCGGTCGCGGAGGCGATGATGTCGGCGGTCGCCTGTGTCGGCCGATCGGTCGCGGGTGTTCGGTCGCGGATCATGTATTCGGCCTCCATCCGCACCTCGGCGTTCGTCGTGTACTCGTGTTTCTCGATAAGCCGTTCTGCCACATCGCCACAGACGTCCTCGACCCGAAGGGCGGGTTCGGAGACGGCCTCCTCGAGCATCTCATCGACGACTTCCATGTTCCGGCTCATGTCGGCGCCCTTTCGCCACCCCGGGAGGTCGACGAACACCTCGAACTCCGCCATGAGGACGATCGGGCGGTCCTCGGGACGGTGAAGCTTGACGAGTTTCTCGACACCGGTTACACCGACGCGGTTGAGGCCGACGCTGACATCCGGGCTTGACGCCTGTACGTCCGGCAACTGCTGACTCATTGTTTTTTAAACGCCTGCGCGAACATTAGGGCTTTCGGAAGGGGTAGCGTTACCACACGCCTTCGTCATTTCAGTTTTCCGAGCGCCGCAAAGAACTCCAGACGCGGCCCGGCGATCCGGACCGGAACGTCAGCGGGCCGAAGCGTCACTGTCGTTGGCGGATCGATTCGAACGTCGCTCCGACCGTCCGCGATGACGTGTGCGTGTTCGTCGTTTTCGACCCGAATCGTCACTTCGGCTTCGGCCGGGACCGCGAGCGACGGCATCGGATCCGCCGGGCACATCTCGGTCACGACGAATGACGGAAGATCCGGGTGAACCAGGGGACCGCCCTCGCTGAGGTTGTACGCGGTCGATCCGGCCGGGGTCGAAACCAACACCCCGTCCCCCCGTCCCCCCGAGTAGCGCTCGCCGCCGACGCGGAGTTCGTAGGCGATGCCGTTGTTTCGACCGCGCTGGGGGCCCATAACAGTTATCTCGTTCACGGCCGCCGGAAGGGTCCAGCCGTCCCCCTCCGCGCGGATCTGTGGCAGTTCCTGAAACGTCTCTTTACCGGCCCGAATCCGTTCGACTGCGCTCCGAACCGTCTCAACGCAATCGTCGGGAGAAACGGCGTTCAAAAACCCGACTTCGCCGAGATTGACACCCATGATCGGGGTCGGGGAGACCTCCCTCGCAGTAAAGAGAAACGTCCCGTCACCGCCGATGGAGACGACCAGATCGCACGCGGCCAGCTCCCCCACGGGGATACCGTCGGATTCCAGCGCCTTGGCGGTCAACGCATCGAGCGTGACCCTCGCGTCGATCTGACGGTGGATCCGGTCGGCGAGTTCGACGGCACGTGGAGTCTCCCGCTTTGCGACGACGCCGAGATGCATCTGAGCGCATTTCGACAGCCGGCGACAAAAGCCCCCCGGCTACGGGGCCGTCCCTACCGGGATTTTTTATTGAGCGCGACCGTTCTTATAAGTTCCCTGCGCTCCAACCCCGGACATGCGCGAGTCGACTGGAGGAGTAAAATGAGCGGCGACGACTGGTTCGACCGGGATCGATCCTCCGGCGACGACGAGTCGGGCGACGATGGCCCGCCGGCTGACGATTGGTTCGAGCGAGGTCAACGCTCCAGTGACGACGAGTCGGACGACGGTGCTCCGACGACCGACGACTTCGAAGCGGCGTTCGGCGGCGACAACGCCGAACCGACGACCGACGATTTCGCGGCCGCCTTCGACGGAACTGCCGGAAACGGCGATCCGGATTCCGGCCTCGAAACCCCAACGAGTGGGGACTTCGACGAACCGTTCGACTCCGATATCCCCCGAATCGAACTCGGTGTGACGGGTCTCGACAGGATGATCCAGGGCGGGGTCCCCGAACGGTCGCTCATGGTCGTGATGGGGTCGGCCGGGACCGGGAAGACGACGTTCGGGTTGCAGTTCCTCAACCGTGGTCTCGAGGCGAACGAGAAGGCCGTCTACATCACCTTGGAAGAAAGCGCCGGGGCTATACGACGAGCCGCCACCGAAAAGGGGTGGCACTTCGACGAGTACATCGATGATAATCGGCTGGCGGTCGTTGATATCGACCCGATCGAAATGGCCAACAGCCTCACGTCGATCCGGGGCGATCTCTCGCGGCTCATCACGGCGTTCGGGGCCGATCGGCTCGTGCTCGACTCCGTCTCACTTCTGGAGATGATGTACGACGAACAGTCCAAACGGCGAACGGAGGTCTTCGACTTCACGAAGACGCTCAAGCGGGCGGGTGTCACCACCATGCTGACAAGCGAGGCGAGCGACGCCGATCCCTACACCTCGAAACACGGCATCATAGAGTATCTCACCGACGCCGTCTTCATCCTCCAGTATATCCGATCCGAGTTCGGCGAGACCAGACTCGCCGTCGAGATCCAGAAGATACGCAATGCGAACCACTCCCGGGAAACAAAGCCATACGAGATCACCGGCGAGGGGATTTCGGTGTACCGGCAAGCGGACATTTTTTAACGGTGTGAGCGGTCGTCGGATCCGAACGGCCGATCCTCAGCTCAGGCAGATATACAGCGCACAGCGACTGTGAGTCGATACGGACCGGAAACAGTGTAGTTACGGATGCCAAGATTGCTGAACGGGATTTTCTCACAGTCGGTACTCTATCGACTCCAATAGCAAACCCCTACTCAATCGTCGAGTTCATCAACCGCGAACTGCCTGCCTTCTACACGCCGGGCGAAACGTACGTCATGCTCGGCAGTTACCACCAACCGTACATTCAACGACTTCGCGCCACGGCTCATGAACCCGAGAAACGCCCGTTATCATTCGCTCTCGTTGTTGGGGACACACTAGACCCATCGCTTTCAGCCGTGTCATCATTCCGCGTCAAATTCCACGTCCTGTGCACCGTTGCGGATTGGGTCGTCGGCGTGTAGGAAAAAGATACGAAAGGCGAAAGCAACGAACTGGGGAAGGTTGGGTGAAGAGCCGTACTCCGAGAGGCCATCCGTACTCCCTCGTGATTACCACCACCCTGATGCACCACTCACCACGAAGGCAGAGTTCATCGCCGCAGCGATTTCGACGTAGTTCAATAACGATCTCACCGACGGCGAGACCAGAACGGAGCTTGAGCGCTTACTGGCCGAGGCAGAAGATGTCGGACCGAATGTCGCAGCGAAGATTTTGCCTTGTCGATCCAGCAGCGCGAAGCTGGACTGGCCGATGCCCCGATACCGAATTATGATCGGCCTCATCCCGAGGACCGGCACTTTGAGTTGGCTGATCGGTGCTTCACGTGGCATATCGAAGATGAGTTGCGTGAGAAAGTCGCTGGGCTTCCCGGGCCAAATCGTCCTGTCCGGGGATCGAATCAATACCTATGATCGTCGGATATATCATCAGTGCCTCTCTTTCCGGGCTTTCTTCTTCGGTAGAGCCATCAGTACCGCTCGCTTCTTTTCAGGCCGTAATCCCCACCGAAGCGAATACCGAGTGGTTTTCAGCGCTCATTCCCGGTTGGATCGGTGAGTGCAGCTGTCTGAATCGAGAGCTGGGAGTCCCGTTCAGCAGATCACCAGCATTCGCGACTACACGAAGTGGTTTTGATATAGCAGCATACGATTTACGCGTTGGAAATCAAACCGTCACTCTTCGTGAATTGTTCCACCAAACGAAACATATACTCAGTACAGCGAATAAATACTCTCGTCGTAGACGGCCCGGACCCGGTCGCCCCAGTTGTGGGTGTACGTGTCGATCACATCCGTGGCGACGTCCCCTCTGAGGTATTTCACGATACCCCGATCGCCGGTTCTATCCCGGAGATGCGTCGTGAAGAAATGCCGGAAATAGTGTGGCGTAACGTTTTCTTCGGCCCCGCCGCCGTCGCGGTGCCACCCGCGTGTGGATGCGTGTGTGGTGACCACGTTTCTGATCATCGAGGGGGTCAATCGCCGACCCCACTCCGTCGTCGAACAGAACAGCGGCGCCGCGGCCGACCCCGTGTCCGGACGGATCGCAAGCCACGCTTTGAGCAACTGTTTGAGCTCCGGGTCTACCGGTATCACGGTGTCTCGCTTCCGCTTGTTCGACGCGGATCGCTCTTCGCCGTTGTACGAAGCCCCTCGTTTCGGGTCGCTCGGGACGTACAGGGAGTCCGGTCGTCCTTCGAGGCTCCCACGTGGAGGCGTCTGAAACGCCACATTGAGCTCGGGATCGTCGAGATTTATGTCGCGGAGGTCCAGATTACAGCACTCCCCGACCCGCATTCCGGTTTTCAACAGCGTTCCGATGACGGCTCGCTCCAGCGGATGGGTTATTTCTCCGAAAAAGGAGCGCATCTCGACGACAGAGATGTCGCGTCTGGCCGGGTCCGTCTCGATCGATTCGTCCATCTCCTCCGTGACGAGGGCCATCGGGTTCGACTCGAAGGTTTCGACACGGGACATATACGAATAAAACCGATGAACGTAGGCCGCATACGAGGCGACGGTACTGTCGGCGTGTTCCCCCCGAAGCGAGTGAACCCATGCCATGCAGTCGCGCCGGTCGGCGGCGGCGAGTGCGGTCCCTCGCTGCCGTATGAACGTCTCGAACGAACGGAGGACTCGCTCGTAGGCCGCTCTCGTTCGTTCGCTGCGACCATGGAACGTCATATCCTGCAGAAAATACGAAACGGGGTCATCGGGATCTGCCCCGGATTCCTTCTCAACGCTCATCGTCGGTCACCGTGTAGCCGCCGTGGCGGCCGCTGTATCTGACCCGGTCTTCCGCCTGGAGCTCTTCGAGAGTCCCTTCGAGCCGCCCCTCAATATCGTCGGTGACACCGGCGAGAAGCGTATCCCAGTCCGCAAACTCGGAGTTCCGAAGAACATCGAGGACACGGTCTTTCACCCCATCAACCCCTGGGGTTGCACCCGATGAGTGGTGTTCGATTGACTCCCCTGAAGATGTGTTCGATCTCCCCTCGGGAGTGCTCAAATCGAAACTCCGTCGCCCGGCCTGAACCATCGTTCGAACGTACTCCGCGTTGCTCATATCGAGTTCCGCTGCCTCCGTCCGCCACGTATCACGTTGTGTGGGTGTGACGTACGTCTGCACCGAGACGCGTCCTTCGTTCTCTGCCATGCAGGCCGATTCGTCCCCCGGCCACATTAATTTACGTCAGACACGACGATAAGGGCCTTTATCGTCGCTGCTACATCGAATTGTGGGGCAATTTTATCGAAATATCGGCTGATCTAAATTGCAACGTTTGCTAGTGAATCAATTTAGTGGATATTTAAATCGCAGTACTCGCCCCTCTATTCTTTCAGCGGAGGCTCGCTAATAACCCACTGCTTGGTCGGAGTTTGATGGCGGGTCGCATCCGATTCCGATCGGATTTCGTGTGAGTCCATGTTCCGCATACCTGTGGGTGAACTCCGGTAGGCACAGGCGGATAGCGCTCGATCAGATCTTCCGGCCATGTATGAGGTATTTCGAATCGGGGGTTCTGCCGGCCAATACGAGGGCAATCTAGCGAAGATGCACGGTCGCCACTTCACAGTCCCACTGTGTCCGTGATATCCGATACCCGAGTATCGAAGAGGCGACCACACGGTCCGTCCGTGTGCACATCCGATCCGACAACAGTTCTCATTCTCCGACTCGAAGCGGCGTACGGATGTCATCTCCAGTCTCAATGACTCCGGTGAAACAACAGGTCCCCGGATTCGCCGTCAAAAACGGAAATCGGTTCAATGAACTAGCCTTCCGTCTCACAGGTCCGCAAACGGCCCCGGGAGCGGTACAGTGCCACGTGAACGCTTGATCTCGAGTCGCGATACGTTCCATGGGTGAACCGAGACACGGGATATCTTTCATGCGTATTAGCTGGGACAGTCGGTATCAAGTGGCCCACGGACGCTCTTGAGCCAACTTCAGCAGCTATCGGCAGCACAGGGAACCGGCCCAATGACCGGTGTCCGTCGGGAGTTGGGCGTCTCGATGTTACGGGACCGTGGCCGTGGATTCAGTGTTCCGCTTAGGGGTCCGTCTTAAACTCATGCTGTACCGTTGGTCGGTCGTTCGGAAATATCACGAAGCCGCTGCGTTTCGGCATCGCGAGATACAGCAATAAATTTGTGCTACGATCGGAAACGGAGGTCCGTCCGAAGTCCAAAAAGTAACCGGACCGCATTAGGTCCCGATCATGGAGGTTCCTGTGTTCGGGCCACGACAGTCAAGCTTGCAAGTGTACGGCGACACTGTACAGAACAAACAGAATTACGCGGTTCCTCTCTGCCGCCTTCAGCCAGGTGGTAGTTGGAACACCGATCGGAACCGGTACACGTATTTGACCACTCGGTACCGAGAGCGTCGTGGCCGGTCATTCAATCAGGTTTAGCACACCGTGTTGGCTATATAAAGCCCATTTAATACGCTTTCGGGCGATTTTTATCGCTAACACCGCCACTGCCAACGATACGGATGAACCCGCCACAGCCGGCGCTACCTGAAATGGCTTTACGGCTGAGTGGTGTGTCGCTCTTTGTGTATTTTCGGGATTGTTCCTATTGGATTCCACACACTGTTTGAGTGTCCATGTTCTGTGTGAAACCTATAAACTTCATACTGCTATACGAAAATGGGGCCGCACGCCGGGGATCCCACCGATTGTCGGTGTGTCGCTCGCTCGTGTCCACTTCGGCCGCACTGGAGTGAACTGTTCGCCGTACTTTCCGAACTCGTACTGTCGGACGTAACTACGTGAATCGCAGCCTCGTCAAAAAAGCGCTACCGCGTAGTTTTGGGAGTGTGGCGATTCGGATCTTCACGAAATTACGTCCGACAGTATCAGGTACGGCCACCTCCGAAGATCGAGTTTAGAGGCCGACTATGTGGCACAGAAAGCGGTTTTATCCAGAGCCAGCCCGGACGGGTCTTCAGCGGTACTGCAAAGACCCGTCCGAAGAGATTCGGATGGTGTACCCCTCAAACGGGAACTGTACCGAGACT
>CAZOFL010000078.1:0-1686 GCA_964579035.1 uncultured Natronomonas sp.
CGCTACCGGACGTGGTGAGCTAGTACTGGGTTTAAATATACACGACACAGAACGTTTCAATAATGGATTGGCTGCAAGCGGTGGCCGTGTATACTGCTGTCGCGGGGGTGGTGATGCTACTACACGAGTGCACACATCTCGCTGTTGCGCGTTTCGGGAGGTCGTATTCTGTGCACGTCCACCCTTGGATACCGTTCAAACTTCACCTTGATTTCGGGTCGCTGCCCTCTACGAGACTGCTTCGCGTCATCGCACTTGCACCGCTGTTGGTCGGCATAGCCGTTGCAGTCCTCGCCGCCCAAGCAGGTATCTGGGGGGAAATTAGCGCCGTTGAACCGTACTACGCGCACGTACTCGTGGCTGCCTACTGGCTTCTCTACGTCGTTCCGAGCCCGGCGGATCTTCGGCTCGCGCTGTGGCCGCCGACGGATCCGTCTGGAGTGCCTCACAAACTACAATGAATACACCAGCCCCTCGCTCACTTCTGGGCGACGACACGCGGGCCGTCGCTCCAGTAATCGGATTCATCCTCATATTCGGGATCCTGTTCGTTGCCTTCGCCGGCTACCAAGCGACAACGGTCCCACAGCAAAACCAGGCGGCGGAGTTCGAGCATCTTCAGGACGTTGAGAACGATCTCGTCGACGTACGGCGCGGGATATTGCGAGCCGGCCAGAGTGATGTCCGGGAGTTCGCAACGGTTCAGTTGGGGATGAGTTACCCCACCCGACTCATCGCGCTTAATCCACCGCAACCTACCGGGACACTTCAGGCTAGTGAGTCGTATAATATCTCCATTACCAACGAGACAGCAGACCTCGATACTGGAGAGACGGTCAACGTATCAACACGGTTTCTAGAGTATCGTCCAGGATACAACGAATTAGAACAGAATTCGGTGTGGTACGAAAATACTGTCCTCTATCGCGAAGCCAACGACAATATCATCCCACTTGAGGATCAGGAGCTAGTGACGGACGGGGGCACGCTTGAGATTACGGCGCTACAAAACGAACTGCGTGAGCAGGGGACGGGACGAATAACAGTGAGTCTTTTTCCCACGAGAGAGTTCACCGCTGACGAGATCCCGGACGGAGAAATTTGGGTTACGATCCCCACACAGCTTGGCGAGGACTACTGGAACGACGCAATCGAGGAGACTGAATTCGATGACGATAATTTCAGTTTTGAAGAAAGCCGGTACTCCGATGACGTCAATGCCATAGAATTCGAGTTGGACCCGGAGGAGACAGAGTTGAAGCTGAACACCGTGGGAATTCAGTCTGAACCCGAGGAGGACGAGACGGACCCCCTGAAGCAAGGTGTCGGCGGGACTGTTGGAGACGAGCATAACGAAGACCCCGAGGAGTTTGATTTGACAGTTAACGTTGTTTCTTCAGGGGCCGGGTCGCCGAGAGTTGATGTGAGCTGGAACGATGAAGAGAGGACTGTTGAGACAGGTGAGACTGAGGAAATAACAATCGAGAGGGAAACTGAAGTAACACTAGAAGCGATTATTCCTGGCGGATCAGCTGAATTTGATCAGTGGACAGGAAATATTGGGGATGAAGATGAAACTAATGAGACAATAACGGTAAGAATGGATGAAAATAAACAAATAACTGGCGAATTCGAATAGAGAAATTTCGGAAGCCCAGCCCATGTCTGGCCGATGCTAGCTAGTAT
>CAZOFL010000078.1:1786-11462 GCA_964579035.1 uncultured Natronomonas sp.
ATTTCATCCTCTATATCCAGCACGGCGTGGGAAACATATCACCACTTGAGGATTTTAACAGAGCCTTTTGTAGTCCCCCACTGACCCGACGGTCGGGTTTATGAAAGCCGCGCCGGCTCGGTGTCGCCGTGTTTCAATACCCGGCCGATCTTCGCTTCGGTGGGTTCGGCAAGGTACGGCTCGATCGCCGAATACGACGACCACCCACCGACGGCCATCATGGTACGGACGTCGACGCCGCGCTCGACCATGTGGTACGTCGCCCAGCTCCGGCGGAGGTCGTGGCTCGACACCTGCTGCCACCGACGGCCGTGCCCCTCCTCGGCGAGTGCCTCGGCGGCCTCGAGGACCCACTGTCGGACGGACGATTTCGAGACGTCGACGAGGGCGTCGTCGGGATCGCGGTCGCGTTCGGATACGAACCGATGTATGTTTTCGGCGATGTCGTCGGGGGCACAGGCGTCGCGCGTCTTTTTCGCGCCGCCGTCGGTGTTTTTGCCGCGAATCTCGACGAGCCAACAGTCGCCGGCGACGGCGACCGCACGGCAAACATTATTGGCCGTCTCAGCGCTGCCGGTATTGCGGTCTCGGTGGGAGTACCCCCGGAAAACGATGCGGCAGTCAACACCGCACGACGATCGGCCGAGAATGTGGTGACTGCTCCGCCGTTTACGACACCTGTCCCCGAGACCCGACGCCGGGCGATATCCCTCCAAGACGATGCGGTAGCAACGGTGGTAACATCGGCTCCTTCCGTTATGAATCAGTCTCTACTTGAGGAGGCTGACCGGACCGTCAAGCTCGACGCAGTGGAATATCCTAGCGCTACACACTACGTCCGAACAGGAACTGGTTGCCACGATTAGAGCGCTCCCTAGCGCGTCAGAGCCAACGGATACATCCCAGAAGTTGAACCGGAATCGATGACCATCTACACATCCTATTCACGACTTCCTGTCCCGACTCAGAAAGGCACGTCAGAGGTATCCATGTCACGGGACGGTGCTGTGAGGCCGTCAAACCCTGTTTGAACGTCCACGTAATCGATTTCGTCGATTTCAGCAGGGAGCCGTGCCTGGATGGCGGCGGTCGTCATCGGGCTAACCCCACACCCACTGCAGGCACCGGTCAATACGATGCTGATTCTCCGGGTTTCGATATCCACGTTCGTAATTGTAGCCTCACCTCCGTGCAGGTCGATTTGCGGGAAATTTCGTTCCAAAAATAACGAAACCTGCTCGCGGAGCGCGTTCCCTTTTTCCTCACTAGACATGATGAACGTAGATAGGTGAACATAGGATATAGCTGTTCTTACCTCACTCAATTCAGAGCGTCTAACAGGGAGAACATGATACCGAACGTGTGAGGGTGTCGCCCTCGTCACGTCGACACACTACGTCCCCGAGGATTTCGAGAACTCACCGGGGGCCGTGGTGTCGGGGCTGGCGACCGCCGTTGTGATCCGATCTTCGACACCGACGAGCGCCGTTTCGGAGTCCGGGAGCGGGTCCGTGCCCAGCTCTTCGGCGAGGTCGTCGGCGAGGACGGCGATCCCTTCAGGGATCGATCCGAGCGCGACGTCCGCGCCGGCCTCCACCGCGATTCGGATAAAATCCGCCTCCAGTCGCCGGTCGAGTTCGGCCCCGTCGTCCGTGGTTTCACGGAGTGTCTGATCCCGCCCGAAATGTCTGACGGCGTCGACGACGTCCATCGCGACACCGGTGTGGGCGAGGTACTCGAACCCGCGGGCGACGAGGACCTCCGCCGCGATGGCGTTCATATCGCCCTCGTCGGGGTCGCCGTTCGACCACGGATCCGTGCGGATGAGTTCCCTGGAGAGCCTGAGCCCTTCGTAGCTCATCTGGACTCCGGCCCCGCGCCGCGCGGCGGTGTCGAGGTCGACGGACTCCTCGAGTGTTGCCGCCGTCAGTACGGTGAGTGCGCCGGGAGTCATCGACGCCGACTCGAGCACTCCCTCGAGGCGCGTTCGGAGGGCATCGGGAGCGATATCGCCGATCCCGTCCCGGAAAGCGGCTCGAGCGTGCGCGGTTTCGTCCATCTACCGTTGCATAGGAACGCGAGGGGCAAATCAGTTTGGAAATGCGGAACGTATCGCTCCAGTAGTCGTTCGATACCCGATGCGTGTGAGACGATGACCGGTCCGGCGGATCGTAGCACTTACGCCCGACACCGCCGCCACATCCCCCATGATCGATGTCGACGACCGGGACGGTCTCCGGGTGGTTACCCTCGACCGACCGGACAGGCGGAACGCGATCACGCCCTCGGGGCTCGAAGCGCTCGAAGCGGCGGTGGCCGACCCGCCGCGGCCCGTCGTGTATTTGTGCGGTGCCGGCGAGGCGTTCTGTGCCGGGGCGGACCTCTCGTCGGTGGCAGCCGTTGCCGACGACGGCGACGTCGAAGCGTTCGTCCGTCGGGGCCAACGGACCGCCGACGCGATCGAGGACAGTCCGTCGGTCGTCATCGCCGGGATCGAGGGACCGGCCCGCGGCGGCGGCGTCGAACTCGCCGCGGCCTGTGATATGCGGATCGCGACGCCCGAGGCGACGTTCGCCGAACCGGGCGTGACGTTCGGGCTCTTCGGCGCCTGGGGCGGGACGGTCAGACTCCCCGAACTCGTCGGGACCGGCGACGCGCTGGACTTATCGCTCTCCGGCCGGGTAATCGACAGCGAGGAGGCGCTGCGGATCGGGCTCGTCTCGAGAATCGTCGCGGAACCGCGATCGGTCGCCGAGACGGTCGCGGAGAACGATCCGGCCGCCCTCGAACGGATCAAAGCGTGTCTCCGACACCGGGGGAGCAAGGCCGAACGCGAGGACGCCGAGGTGGCTGCCTTCGAGGCGCTCGTCGAAACCCACGGCGAGACGCTGCGAGAGCTCGGTGATACGTCGTGAAAATTAAAAGCCTTACAACGGCTCCGGTGCCGGCGGCATCGCCCGTTTGTGTGCGCTCGTCTCGTGGAGCTCGACGACGCGGTCGACCGCCTCGGCGGGAACGTCGAGCGTCTCGACGGTCGCGTGCTTCGAGAGCGGACCGTGGACGTGCAACGCGAGGATCGCATCGAGACCGTCGTAGCCGAGCCCCATCTCCCCCTCGTCAGTCTGGCCCTTCCACATCCCCGCGGTCGGTGTCCGGGTGACGAGATCCTCCGGGACACCCATGCTGCGTGCCAACTGGCGGACCTGACATTTATACAGGTTGCCGATCGGGTTGCAGTCGACGGCCTGATCGCCGTACTTAGTATAGTAGCCCGTCGCGGCTTCCGACCGGTTCCCGGTGCCGAGGACGACCCTGTCTTCGGCGTTGGCGACGAAGTAATTCAACACGGCGCGGGTCCGAACCCGGACGTTTCCGAGCGCCATCCGGTCCTCGGCGGCGTGGTCGGGTGCGGCGTCGACAAACGCGTCAACGATCGGGTTGATATCGATCGTGTCGGATTCGACCCCCAACGTCTCCGCGACCCGTCCGGCGTCCGTCTCATCGGCCTCGGCGTTGGCCGAACTCGGCATGAGGAGCCCATGAACCGAGTCGGCGCCGAGCGCCTCGACGGCCAGATAGGCGGTCGTCGTCGAGTCGATGCCACCCGAGAGCCCGATGACGGCACCCTCCGCGCCGGCATCGTCGACGAGGTCGGCGATGAACTCGACGATGTGTTCGCGCCTCGCTTCGAGTTCCGAGTCCGAAAACAGCAGTTCGACGCCCGTTTTCTCTTGGACGGCCTCTACGTTCGTCATCACGCATCCATACGGGCTCTCGGAACTAATACTCTCCCGTTGGGACGGGGTTTCTGGACGAGTGTTCGGTTCGATTCGGTCCCCCTGCGTTTGCGTTCGAGACGCTACGTTCAAGTATGCCGGTCCGAAACAATCGTGTGCGCGCCGTTGGTCCAGTGGTAGGACATTAGCTTCCCAAGCTAATAGCCCGGGTTCAATTCCCGGACGGCGCATGAGCTTCTCAAGCGCCTCCGAGGATCGAGACCGTCGCGGATACAAAACGGCGCCCCCGGTGTCCACACGTGCCGCCTTTTCGATAGAGATCCCCTGCCGCGATGAAGCCGTTTGAATTCCTGCAGAGCGCCTCGTGGGTGCAGAAAGCCGCTGGCACAGGAGCTGCCGAAGCGGCGAGTAGGCAGGGGTAGTTCACACGCGTCCGATCGCGACTCGAACTTGGAGGAACCTTTCACATCGACGCGCGGTCGGTTGTCATCGTCGCTCGCAAAACCAGCCGGTGGCTATCCGGTCTATATGCCGGCGTCTTGATCCGTAGCGATTTCGGACCGAAGCCGCTGGGACCGCTGTTTGTACACAATTTTCGCAAGGCACCGAAAGGGTTCTCGCCACTATTTTTCGGCTGGCCGTCGGTCGGCTTTCTGTGCCCAATCGTGGACGGCTCTCCATGACCGCTCGACACCGGGATTTTCGGCGGCATCCCTACCGTCGACCGACATCACCGACGACAGTTCGGCTCTGCTCGCGCATGAACTGCGGGAGATACCAGTACCCACCGGCGAACTTGCTCGTCGTTCCCGAGGCCTTCCAGCCGCCGAACGGTTGCGCCTGAACGAGCGCGCCGGTCGTCGCGCTTTGGTGCCGGTTGACGTAACACATTCCGGATTCGATCCGATCAAACCACTCATCGACCTCGGTCCCGTCCTCGGAGAAGAGTCCGGCACACAACCCGTACTGGCTGTCGTTGGCCTTCGTGATCGCCCCGTCGAGATCCGACACCGGATGGAGGGTGACGAACGGGAGGAACTGCTCCTCGCGTGCCAACTCGTGGTCGTGGGGTAGCTCCGTCACGACTGTCGGTCGGAGGTACCGGCCGTCCGGGAGGGCATCGGAGCGAACGACGTCGCCGCCCGTGAGTAGCCGTCCCTCCTCGCTTGCGGTCTCACAGATCTCCCGATACCGCTCTACGGCGGCGTCGTCGATCACGGGTGAGACGAACGCCTCTTCATGTTCGGGGGGCAGAATCCGCAACGTCTCCGTTTTTTCCACCAGTTCGCGAGCGAAGGGTACCATCACGTCCTCGTGGACGTACACCCGGGACGTCGCCGAGCACTTCTGTCCGGCGAACCCGAAGGCGCCGTTTACGACACCCGAAACGGCTTTTTCGAGGTCCGCGTTCCCGGTGACGATCACGGGGTTTTTACCGCCGAGTTCGGCGATGACGGGTCCGGGTTTGCCCTGCTCGAAGAACGTCTCCTGAATCCCCCGACCGACCTCCCGGGAGCCGGTGAAAACGACGCCGGCCACGCCCTCGTGTTCGACGAGCGGCTGCCCGACAGCGCTTCCGCCGCCGGTGACGAGGTTGACGACGCCGTCCGGCACGCCGGCCTCGGAGAGTATCCCGACAACGTTGTGGGCGATCAGCGGCGTGGCGCTTGCGGGCTTTGCCACGACGGTGTTGCCGGTGATCGCCGCACCGGCCGTCATCCCCGTAAAGATGGCGAACGGGAAATTGAACGGGCCGACAACGCCGAACACACCGAACGGTTCGAGGCGGTTCCTGCAGCGTTGGTCGGGTGTCGGTTCGCCCGTCTCGATCCTGTATCCGTCGTGACGGTCGAGTTCACCGGCGTAAAACCGGAGGAAGTCGATCCCCTCGTCGATCTCAGCCATGGCTTCCGTCCGGTTTTTTCCGGCTTCCAGCGTCAACGTCGCCGCGAGTTCGTACTTCCGGTCGGCCATGAGATCAGCCGCGCCCCGAAAGATTTCGACGCGCTCTGCAACGGAACGCCGCCGCCAGCTTTCGAACGCCTTCGCGGCGGCTTCGACGGCGCGCCCGACGTCGGCTGCGTCTCCTGAAGCGAAGGTCCCAATGCGCTGATCGAGGTTGCCGGGATTCTCGACGGCGAAGTCGGTCTCAGTCCCGACGGCGGTGCCGCCGATCACTAGCGGATGCGCGTCCCCCAACTCGCTTCGAACGGTCTCGACCGCGTCCTCGTACGAGCGGTGAAACTCGTCGACCGTCCCCTCCTGTCGGTGTGTGAACACCGTACTCTCGTTTGCGAATTCCTGTGTGTCCATACCGATACGACGGTTTCCGGCATATTATAGTCAGTCGGTAGTTCACACGGAACACCCTTTTTCGGGCGGAGGACCCGACATACGAAACCCGAATCGACGGCGTCGATAGCGGTTGTATGCGGGGACCACGTACCAGCACCGAGGATGTTCCCCTGCAGCGAGAAGGGCGGGCTCGGAGCTTCCTCACTCCTGTGCCGCGAGGTACTCGGTGAGATCGGTCTGCGTGACGATCCCGGTCACCTGTCGGTCCTCGTCGACGATCGGAAGATGGCTGATATCGTTGGCCGCCATCCGATCCGCGACCGTCGAGACGTGCTCATCGGGTTTGCCCGTGAGAATATCCGTGGTCATGTGGTCGGCCAGCGTCGTTTCGTACGGGTCCACTCCCGCAGCAGTCAACGCGACGTAATCGGTCGCGGTAACGATTCCGATCGGATGGCAGTCAGCGTCGATAATGACGACGGAGTTGACTCCGGTGTCGAGCATTGCGTCGGCGACGTTACCGGGGTGTTCGTCCCCCTCGACCGTGAGTACGGGCGTCGTCATCAGCTCCACGACGGTCGTCGTGTTCATACACCGGATTTGTAGTCCGGGGTATAGATTGTTAGGGTCGGTTCCCCGTCGTGATCGCTTTTGCACGGCCCGCATCCGCAACAGAATCGACGGAAGACGGTCGAATTAAGTAATAGCTCCCTCATGTTTGGCCGCATGAGGGTCGATACACGTTCGAAACACCGGGGAACACGACCGCCCCGAGGACCGACAGGAGATCGATATGTCGAGTGAGCCCCGGGCTGACGGCGGACCGGACGGGGCCGAAGTCGTCCAAGCTGACGGCGGGATGGCGGCCGCCGATCTGGAATATCCGTCGGCCGACTGGGCGGGCTTTTTCAAAAATCACTTCGGCCCATCGATGCTGTGGGCGCTGATAAGCATCGGCGGGAGCCACATCGTCCTCGGGCCGGAGATGGCCGCCACGTTCGGGCTGTTCGCGATCTGGGTGTTCGCGCTCATCTATATCGCCAAGTACGGTGCCTGGGAACTCGGGATCCGATACAACTACGGCGTCGGTGGAAACCCCGTCGAGGCGTACGATCAGCTCCCGGGGCCAAAAAACTGGATGCAGTGGTTCACGGTGGCCGTCTTCGGGGTGCTCTACGTCGGAATTACGGGCGCCGTCGGGATGAGCACCGCGGCGCTCGTCGCCGCGCTGACGCCGCTTTCGGTGCCGATCGCGTTCGCGGTCCTCGTCGGCGCCGCCGGCGCGTTGGTGTTTTTCGCCCGGTACAGCCTCCTCGAAAAGATCCTCATCGGCTTCACCGCGATGCTCGGGACGCTTCTGATTCTCGGCGTCATCGTCGGCCCGCCGCCCTCGGAGGTCGCTGCCGGGACCGCGTTCTCAGTTGAGCTTGGCGGCAACCGGACGATCGCATTCGTCGCGCTGTTTGCGGCCGCCGCGGGTTTCGCGCCGACCGGGTTCTCGACGAGCGTCCTCATCGGGAGCTGGAGCATGGCGAAAGGACAGGGTGCAAGCCAACTCGAGGAGTACGATCTCGATCCGGAAAAGGAAAAACACCACGAGTATATCCGCGAATGGATCAAAACGGGGCGGCGCGATTTCAACATCGGCTATGGGCTGAGTTTCGTCTTCGTCCTCGCGATGATCGTTCTCTCGGTGAACGTCCTGTATCCGGACCCACCGGGCGATGCCAACTTCGCCCTCGCCGTCGGCCAGATCCTCTCGGAGTCGTTCGGTCCGTGGTCCTTCTGGGCGATGATGATCGGCGCGATCGCGGCGCTGTATTCGACCGTTATCACGCTTCTCGACGGTGCGTCCCGCGCCGTCGGTGATATCCTCCCCATGGCCCTCGAGGACGAGTCGCTCGATAGCGACCGTATCCGGCGGGCCGTCGTTGTGATGATCGTCGTCGCCAGTTCGGCCGCTGTCCTTTCGCTCGGAAACATCCCCGTCACGTTCATCGTCTTCGTCGCCGCCATCCTGGCCGTCACGGAGATCGCCTTTTACCCCGCGAACTGGTACGTCGTCAAGAAGAACCTTCCCGAGGCGTTTCACCCCTCGCGGGCCTGGACGGTGTACTACGCGTTCAGCTTGCTCGCGGTGTTGGCTTTCGGCGTCATGGGCGCGGCCGTCCGGCTGGATCTCGTCCCGGAACTCGTCCGGTTTCTCACGTGAGCTCCAGCGAGTAGGTGTTCTCGGTGAAGCTTTCCTCGCCGATTCTCGTTTCGGCCTGTTCCGTCAGTTCGAGCCCCCGGTCCGCGTAGAACTCGTTGCCGATCCCGTTGTCGGCGAGCACCATCGCGTTGAACCGGTCGATGTCGTGGCGGAGCAGTTCGTGTCTGACGCGGTCGAACAGCGCCCGGCCGATCCCCCCACGTCTCGACTCGGGATGGACGTATACGCGTAGAAGGTTCCCCTCGTCGCCGGAGAGGACGGCGTGGGCGAAGCCGACCGTTTCGTCGTCGTCCACGGCGACGTAGATGTGCGTCCACGGGTCCTCGAGTTCTTCTCGGAGCCGATCGTGGCCGTACCAGTCGTTGACCGCCGCCTCGACGTTCTCGCGGCTCAGAATGTCCGGATAGTCGGTCTCCCACGATGCGCGGGCGATCCCTCGGATCGCGTCGATGTCGTCGGGATGGGCGACGTAGATGTTCATGCCCCTAGTTGACACACGTCTATAATAAAACTGCGGCGCCGACGCGGGGCGTCGTGTCCCCTGCTACTCTCCGCGGCCCATCGTGTAGAACACGTCGTTCGGCCGCATATCGGCGAGCGTCGCCATCCGGTTCGAGAGGTTGAACACCGAGACGACGCTCCCGATGTCCCAGATCTCTTCCGTCGAGAAGCCGGCCTCCCGGAGCCGCTCGAAGTCACGATCGTCGATCCGGCCGGGGGATTCGGTGAGCTTGACGGCGAAATCAAGCATCTCCCGATGCGGCTCCGTGAGGTCCGCCGTTCGGTGGTTCGTCGCCAGCTGGTCGGCGAGTTTCGGCGCGTCGGCGAAGATCCGGAGCAAGGCCCCGTGGGCGACGACGCAGTACAAGCAGTCGTTGATCCCCGACACCGTGACAATGAGCATCTCGATCTCCTCGCGTTCGAGCGTCGTGTCCTCGGTGAGAGCGTCGTGGTAGGCGAAAAACGCCCGGAAGTGACTCGGCTTGTAGGCGAACGCCGAGAAGACGTTCGGGGTGAATCCGGCCTGCTCCGTCTCCTCGTCGATCCGTTCGGCCACGTCGTCGGGGAGGTCGCTCCGATCGGGAACGGGGAACCGCCCCATCGCGTCGTCGTTCATACACGTCGGTGGGGCGGGGTACGTATAATTCGTTTCGCCTCCCTGGCAGCCGCGTTTTGATCCGGACGCGGAGCGAAGCGGTGTGTCTCCCGTGGACGCCGTGGGAAAAACCGCGCGCGCCTGGGCGGTTGTGTCGATCGGACCGGCGAGTCCCTACGAAGCGAGCGGTGACACCGCGGGTGGCAGTGGGGAGCCGGTTTCAGCATCTTTCGAGGCGGAGCCCCCGGCCTCAAGTCGTGCGGGACCGAGGTCCCACGCTACCCTCCACGAGCGAGGTCGCAAGACCGAGCGAAGTAGGGAGGGGTCGGTTACGGT
>CAZOFL010000079.1:0-10997 GCA_964579035.1 uncultured Natronomonas sp.
CACGTCTTCGTCTGCGTGAACGACCGCGACTCCGAGTACGCCTGCTGTGCCGACGCGGGCGGCGCGGAGACGACCGACGCGGTGAAAACGTGGCTCCGCGAACGCGACGCGTTCTGGTCACCCGTCGGCGTCTCGACGACCGACTGCCTCGGACTCTGTAGCGAGGCCGGGACCGCGATCACGATCCAGCCGCGAAACGAGTGGTACGCCGAGGTTCGCCCGGAGGACGTGCCGGAACTGCTGGCCGAGGAGTTCGGCCCCGACGCGGAGCGGATTTAATTATTAAAAAAGCGCTCCGTTGATCGGACGACCGACAGCTACCGATACTGCCGGCACACCGACGCGATACCCGATTTCAACCCGATTTCCGGTTCCCATCCCGTGGCGGCCCGCAGTTTCGAGGCGTCCGCGCACGTGTCGTGGACGTACGCCGCCTCCGGGATCGGATTTTCGACGTACTCGGGGGCGACGTCGGTTCCGAGTTCCGCATTGAGCAGGTCGACGACCTCGTTGAACGAGTGCCGGTCGCCGGTGCCGACGTTGTAGATCCCGTCGAGTCGGTTCTCGCCGGCGGAGACGATCGCCCGGACGACGTCGGAGACGTGCGTGAAATCCCGCGTCTGGGTGCCGTCGCCGTACAGAACCGGAGCGTCGCCGCCCGCGATGTCGTCGGCGAACTGCGCGACGACGTTCGCGTACTCGCCTTTGTGGTTCTCCGCGCCGCCGTAGCCCTGATACACCGAAAAGAGACGCAACCCGGCCACCGACATCCCGTGACGGGTTGAAAAGTACTCGCCGTACCGCTCGCAGGCGAGTTTCGATGCCTCGTACGCCGTGTCGGCGGCGGTTTCGGTCGGCTCGGGCGAGGGCGTCGTGTCGCCGTACACCGACGACGTCGAGGCGTACACGACCGTCTCACAGCCGTCCTCGCGGGCCTGTTCGGCGACGTTGACGAACCCCTCGACGTTCACCCGGACGCCGCGGGTCGGGTCGGCCTCGTGCATCGGGGCCGACGACAGCGCCGCCAAATGGACGACCAGATCCACGTCGGTCGGCAGGTTCCGGTCGAGGACGGAACGGTCCTGGAACTCGACGCCGGGATCGAGGTGCTCGGCCGTCCCCAACGACTCGTCGTCGACGGCGAGTACCTCGTTGTCGGCGGCCAGATAGTTCGCCAAGTTCGAGCCGATAAAGCCCGCCCCGCCCGTGATCAGCACGCGTCGGTCCTGCACGGCTGTTCGATCGGCGAATCGGGACAAAAACGTTCCGAGGACACTCCCGTGTCGTCGGGCGTCGAAACGCACCCTCGGTGGTCGGGGATGCGTGGTTCGCCGGTTTCGGACGACCCTTTCCGCATTGAACCGGAGGGGACGTATGGACCTCGACCGCTTCGCGACCGACGCGCCAGACGACGACGCGCCCGGGGAGGGACGGGTCTGTGTCGTTGCGACGCAACCGGCGACGTTCGAACGGTGCCGCGAGGGGCTCTACCCCGCGCCGCGGTCGTACGACAGGACGCGCGCCGAGTTCGAGTACATGGCGTTCTACCGGACCGCCCCGGTCTCCGCGATCACCCACTACGCGCGGGTGACGGGACGGACCGAACAGGCCCGCGGTGAACCGGGACCGATGACCGACGCCGACTGGGAGACGCTCATCGATCCGTTTTCCTCGGAGAACGTCGTCGTCGCCTTCGAGTTCGACACGCTCGTCCCCCTCGATTCGCCGGTCGACAACGACGGCCACGGCGTTCGGGGCGCGTGGTACTGTACGGTCGATGATCTCCGGGGTTCGGGGACGCTCTCGACCCTCTCCGAACGCGCCGAAACGTCGTAGTCCGAGTCCCCCATCTCCGGGCCCCGGCTATAACATTAACAATCATTAACTTTATTTCGCCCCGGTGTCTACGACGGGACACGATGGACGAAATCGGCGCACCGATCGTTCCGATCGCTCCCGAGGAACCGACAGAGACGACCGACGAGACGCCCACACGTCCGGACGGCGGGTTGAAAAAGCAATACGAGACCGCACAGTGGGGCGCTCCGCTCGTGCCGGAGTTTTGAGCACCCGATCGGGGCCAGCGCGGCCACCGTACCCGCGTTTTTAAATACGCGTACGCGAAAACCCGTCCAGTGATCGAACGCGCGGGGGAGTACACGACAGCACGGGTTTTGACCGACGACGAGAGCCTCGTCGAGCCGAACGTCCTCGAACAGCTCGAGACCCTCCTCGACCACCCGGCGTTCACGGAGCCGATCCGGATGATGCCCGACGCCCACGTCGGCGCGGGCGCGCCGGTCGGGTTCACGATGGAGCTCGGCGAACGGATCGTCCCCAACGTCGTCGGCCTCGACGTTGGATGCTTTGCCGGCGATACAAAAGTCGATCTACTGGACGGAAATGAATACAGACTTGACGAGCTCGCTCAGCGTAACGAACCTTTTGTTGTGTACGCCTGTACTCCTGATGGGGAGGTTAAGCCCGCTGAGGCGACAGCCAACAAGACACGAGAGAATGCATCGCTGATCGAGATTGAACTCGATAACGACGAAAGCATCCGCTGTACACCGGACCACGAATTCATGCTCCGAGATGGGTCATATAAACAAGCACAACACCTGTCTGCCGGTGATTCGCTGATGCCACTATATAAAGGTGTCACTGATGACGGGTATCAACTCGTGTACCACAACCAGCAAGGGACGGCGCCAGAACGGAGTGAACGTGTCCACTGGCTTGTAGCGCGTAGCGACCTCATGAAGATACCGAGTGACATCCCTAACCCAGTAATCCACCACGAGAATTTCGAGAAAACAGATAATCGACCAGAAAATCTACGCGTCATGAGTCAGGAAGAGCATTCACGGCTACACAGGAAAGCCAGTGGCGGCGACCACTGGCAGTCAGAAGAATTTGAAGAAAAACGAATTCAAGCTCTTAAACAACGCGACGCTACTGAAGAAGAAATAGAAGTTGCCACCGAGAACATCACCACATGGATGGAAGAAAACCCGGAAGAGTTCCGTGAATCAGTCAGTGATAACGGAGAGCGGGGTGCAAAGTATCTGGAGGATTTCAACACGTCAGAACGGATATGTGACATTTGCGGGAAGACCTGTGAGAACCCTGCCGTAGAGTTCTGGCACCAGGTGAAACAACATACGGAAGAAACAGAGTACGAGATTCCCCCACAATACGCCAAGAATCACAATCACGAAATAAAAGAAGTGAACACTATCGATCAAACGAAAGATGTGTATTGTTTACGCGTCCCCAAATATCATAATTTTGCACTTTCCGCAGGTGTATTTGTCCACAACTGCGGGATGGCGGCGCTCGAACTCGGCGACGAACTGCCGCTCGAGGGCCCCGAGCGCGAACGCGCCGTCCGCGATGTGGTCCCGATGGGTCGATCGGTCCACGACTACGAGGACGCCCCGCATCTCGTCGACGAGTTCCCCTTCGAGCGCGCGAACGCGGCCTTCGAACGCTTCGCCGACGCCTACGCCGACCGCTTCGGCGAGCCGATCGACCCCGACTTCGCCTTCGACGGCTACGACGAGGCGTATTTCAAGGCGCTCTGTGAACGCGTCCTCGCCGACCAGCGCCAGGGGATGGGCCACGTCATCCAAAGCGCCGGGACGCTCGGCGGCGGTAACCATTTCGTCGAGTTCGCCCGCTCGCGGGAGACGGGATCGTACTGGCTCGTCGTCCACAGCGGCTCGCGGTATCTCGGCAAATCGGTCGCGGAGTTCTGGCAGGGGCGGGCCAACGAGTACCGCTCGGCCGACCGGGTTCGCGACGCGATCGACGACGACGACTACGAGTTTCTGAAGTTCGACCCCGACGCGGTCAGCGACCGCGAACTCCACGCCTGGGTGACGGGCGGGATGGGGGAGTCACACCTCCGGAAGGACGCGATCCGCGAGGCCTTCGAGGGAGGCGAGATCGAACGGACGTTCGATCGGCTCTCGCGACCGAAAGCCGACGTCGAAGCGCGGGACGACGACCTCGATTATCTGGCGGGGCCGGAGGCCCACGGCTACTACGTCGACATGCTGTTCGCCCAACAGTACGCCCGCTGGAACCGGACGCTGATCGGCGAGGCGATCTGTGTTGCGCTCGGCGTCGACCCCGTCGACGCCTTCCAGTCGATCCACAACTACATCGACTTCCAGGATCTGACGGTCCGGAAAGGCGCGACGCCGGCCCGTGAGGGCCAGCGAATCGTCGTCCCGCTGAACATGGCTGAGGGGTCGATCCTCGCGGAGGGGACGGGAAACGACGACTACAACCGGAGCGCACCCCACGGCGCGGGGCGGCGGTTGAGCCGGAGCGAGGCGTTCGAGGTCGTCTCCCTCGAGGCGTTCGAGACGGCGATGGACGGCGTCTACTCGGAGTCGGTCGTCGACTCGGTCCGGGACGAGGCGCCGATGGCGTACAAACCCGCCGACGCCATCGCCGAGGCTATCGAGCCGACGGCGTCGATCACGGATCGGCTGGACCCGGTCCACAACATCAAGAGTACCGATTAACTACCGGTTCAGCGTGTGGACCGCCGACCCTCGGGCGTTCGCGGCGGCCTCAGCGACCGCCTCGGACAGCGTCGGGTGGGTATGAATCGTCGCCGCGATGTCCTCTAGGCGTGCGCCCATCTCGATCGCCAGCCCGACCTCGGCGATCAGCTCGGCGGCGTCGGGGGCGACGATCCGCGCGCCGAGGACGAACTCGGTGTCGGCGTCGGCGACGATCCGGACGAACCCCTCCTCGCCCCCGAGCGTGAGCGCACGGCCCGAGGCGCGCATCGGCATCTCGCCGATGACAGGGTCGAAACCCTCTGATTCGGCCTCTTCCGCGCTCAGCCCGACCGTTCCGATCTCGGGGTCGGTGAACACCGCCGCGGGGATCGCCTGGTGGTCCAGGCGGGTCGGCTCGCCCGCGACGACCTCCGCCGCGACGTGGCCCTCGCGGTAGGCTTTATGCGCCAACATCGGCTCGCCGGCCACGTCCCCGACGGCGAAAACGTGCTCGACGTCGGTTCGGGCCGCGGAATCGGTTTCGATGACGCCGTCGTCGTTCGGTTCGAGCCCGGCGGCCTCGACGTTGCAGGTGTCCGAGGCCGGTTGGCGGCCGACGGCGACGAGGGTGCGATCGGCGGCGTATCGGGTCGTCCCGCCGTCTTCGGTCTCGGTCGTCACCTCGAGTTGGGGTTCGCCGCCCGCGCCCGATCCGGCCTCGGTCCACTCCCGTGCGGCCTCGCCGAAGCTGAACTCGATGCCGAGCGACTCCGCCCGGGTCCGGACGGCCCGGGTGATGTCCGCGTCGTAGCCGGGGAGGATGTCCTCTAGCATCTCGACGACCGTCACGTCACAGCCCAACTTCGCCAGCATCGTCGACAGTTCCATCCCGATGTACCCCCCGCCGACGACGAGCATCGAATCGGGGAGTGAGTCCATCGAGAGGACGTCAGCCGACGAGAGAATGCGGTCGCCGTCGAACTCGAAGCCCGGGAGTTCGATCGGGCGACTGCCAGTCGCGACGACGGCGTGTTCGAACTCGATCGACTCGCTGCCCTGGCCCTCGCCGCCGTGGACGACGCGGGCGGTGTGTTCGTCGACGAACTCCGCTTTGCCCTCGATCAGGTTGACGCCGTTGGCCTTACAGAGCTTCTCGACGCCGCCGGTCAACCGGTCGACGACGCCGTTCTTCCAGCCGACGAGCCCCTGCATGTCGACGTCGGCGCGTGCGTGGAGACCCATTCTTTCGGCGTGTTCGACCTCGTGGGCCAGGTCGCTCACGTGAATGAGCGCCTTCGAGGGGATGCATCCCTCGTTGAGGCAGGTGCCGCCGTAGGCGTCCGCCTCGACGAGCGTCACGTCGAGACCCAGTTGGCCGCCCCGGATCGCGGCCACGTAGCCGCCGGGGCCGCCCCCGATCACCAGCAGTTCGGTTCCCGTCGAGATGTCTCCGACGACCATGTGTCACCCCGACGGCGCCGAGGGTTAAAAACGGAGAGGGACGTGTTCCGGGCTGCTCGGGGCGATCACGTCGACCGAACGGGAGCCTTTTGTTCGACGGGCCCTCACCCGCCGGTATGACCGGTCCGGAGATCCCGGAATCGCATCCCAGATACGAGTCGCTGCTGACGCGACACCGGATCGAGGACGGCGTCGATCGCGGCCTCACCTCGAAACAGGGGCTGATCGCACAGGGACGCGGCGAAGCGTTCGATTACCTGCTTGGCGAGGAGACGATCCCGAGCGCCGACGACGCCGAGCGCGCCGCTGCGGCGCATCTCCAGCGAGCCGACCACCCCGTGTTGTCGGTCAACGGCAACGTCGCCGCGCTCGTGCCGGGCGAGATCGTCACCCTGGCGGAGGCGACCGATGCCGACATCGAGGTGAACCTGTTCAACCGGACCGACCGACGGATCGAGCGAATCGCCGGCCACCTCCGGGCACACGGCGCCGAGCGGGTCAAGGGGCAGACCGCCGACGGCCGGATTCCCGGACTCGATCACGAACGGGCGAAAGTCGACGCCGACGGGATCGAGTCGGCGGACGTGGTGTTGGTACCCTTGGAGGACGGCGACCGCGCCGAGGCGCTCGGAGCGATGGGCAAGACGGAACTCGTCGTCGATCTCAACCCGATGTCCCGGTCGGCGCGGGCCGCGACGGTGCCGATCGTCGATAACCTGATCCGTGCGCTCCCGAACGTGACGGCCCACGCCGATGCGCTCCGGGGGGCGAGTCCGGCGGAGCTGGATTCGATCATCGAGTCGTTCGACGCCGACGCGGCACTCGCCGCGGCGGAGCGACGCATCAGGGACGCCTGATCGGCGAATGGGGTTCTCCGACCCCGATCGTCTTGCGTCCGTCTGACGTAGTGTTTTGTGGGTCGAGAAAGTACGCCCGGTATGGCTAGCCTCACGGAGGTCTACAGGGGAGGCGGCGGGGCCGGCCTCCGGCGGCTGTACGCCGGTGTCGCACTGTTCGGCGTCGGGGCAGTTTTGATTACTACCGGCGTCGTCATCGCATCAACGGGCCTCGGCACGTATCTGGGACTCGGACAGTATGGGTCGCGCGAACTGGCCGGCGTGTTGGGCGGTGTCGGATTCCCGGCGGTGCTTTTCGGCACGATGGTCGCGTTGCCGCGGGCCTCGCGTCGGCTCCAGTCCGCCGGTGCCGTCGGCGCGGTCGTCTGTCTCGTCGGCGTCGGCCTGTTCGTCCGTTGGTATCCGGTCGATTGGGTCGGCGGCTCCGGCAACACGACGATGACGCTCGTCGTCTCGGCGACGTACTTCGTCGGCGCGATCCTCACGAGTTGGTGTCTGTTCACCGCCGTCGCCAACTTCAAGGCCCGGAACGATCCGGGCGGAACGGTGTCGCTCGAAATAACGAAGGAAGGGGAAACCCGGATCGTCGAGGTGTCGAACGACGAGTTGCGGAGCCACCTCGGCGGAGTCGGCCTGCTCGGGGCGACGCCCGACGGCGAGGCCGAAACCCAGACCAACCGGCCCGACGGCGGGACGACCGCCCGCTCGGAGCCGCGGTCCCGGGCGGCCGGATCGGCCGGGACGGACCCCAGCCCGACTGACGGGGGTATCGACGGGGGGAACTCGATAGGGGCACCGGGCGTCTCCGACGACGCCGAGTTCCTCGACGACGGGCCGAGCGCGCCGATCAACGACAGATACTGCGGCAACTGCGCGTACTTCCGATACGTCCGAACCGACGAGGGGCTGGTTCCGTACTGCGGGCTCCACAGCGAGGCGATGGACGATATGGACGCCTGCGAGCAGTGGTCCCCGAACACGAGCTGATCGGCGGGTTGTGGGAAGCCGAGCGACGGAGCCGTCGCTTTTCGTTCGGAGCGGCTGAGGAGAGTAAGCCCCCTTCTGTTTCGACCCGGCATTCGGCTGAGCGCCCGCCGCGTCTCCGGGCTACCAGTTGCGACGGGCTTGCACCGGTGAGGATTCGCCGTTCCATCCGTTCCCGCTCGTCGGCTCGCGGCCGGAGCCGCTCGCATACGGCGGCTTTCGCCGCCCGGCCCTCGGCGGGTTAACTCCCTTCCCTCTCGGGTCGGTTCGCCCGTTCGCGGGGTGACCCGCGAACGGCGTCGGCCGTCGGAACGGCCGAGCGCGCCTCATCGGTCGGAGCGGGGGGTCGCGTTTCTGTTCCAGTGCCGGCGGTCTCCCGCCCCGGGCTTGCGCCCGGTCACCTGCCCGGAGGGTGGGGGGACTTTCCTCATGGGCCGGCCGGTTGACGCCGACCGCCCACGGGAACCGGGCTTCCTCTGCCGGTCGTCGGTAGGCCACAGCGCGGTTTAAGCCGTTCGGTGCCCTGCCCCCGGCGCGTCACATTCGTCGATAGTTAAGCCCCTCGAACCCAACGGCCGGGTATGCGGATCGAACGCATTCCGATCGAGGTTCCGACCCGAGCGCCGACCGGCCGGACGGCGGCCTACGTCGTCGGGGACGACGACGCGCTCCTCGTCGACCCGGCCGCCGCCGCCGACCGGATCGAGGCGGAACTCGGCCGTGTCTCCCACGTCGCGGCCACGCACCACCACCCGGATCACGTCGGTGCCGTCGCCGACTACGCCGCGGCGGCCGACGCGACGGTGTGGTGTCGGTACGGTCGCGAGGCGGCCTTCGCCGACGCGGCGGGGATCGAGCCGGATCGAACCTTCCGCGAGGGGACGACGATTCCCGCCGGCGGCGGCGTTTTCGTCAGAGAGACGCCCGGACACGCCCGCGAACACGTCGGGTTCTCGGCCGGCGACGCGCTGTTGGGCGGTGACCTCGCCGTCGCCGAGGGAAGCGTCGTCGTGGGGGCTCCGGAGGGGGACCTACGCGCGTACCTGACCTCGCTTCGGCGGGTCCGAGCGATGTCCCCGGAGCGGCTGTACCCGTCGCACGGCCCCGTTATCGAGGAGCCACGGGCGACGTGCGAACGGCTGATACGTCACCGTCTCGACCGCGAACGGCGGGTGCTCGCCGCCGTCGAGGCCGGCAACAGAACCGTCGCCGACATCCTCGATTCGGCCTACGAGAAGGACCTCACGGGGGTTCGGGACCTCGCCGGGGCGACCGTCCGGGCCCACCTGGATAAACTCCACCACGAGGGACGCGTCGAGTGGGACGGGTCACGGGCCGACCCGACGGCGTGACCCCACGCGGGCTACGACTCGAACCGGCAAGGGACCGATTCGGCGACGGTTCCGGTGACGTGGAGCTCCCCGGAGCCGACAACGACGAGCACGTCGAAGCGGGGCTCGGTGATCCCGACGGTCCCGGTCTCGACTGACTCGCCGCCGTCGACGCCGACGTGCAGGTCGTCGACACCGACGCGCGTGAGTCGACCGAAATCGGCGTCGTCGCCCCCCTGAAGCGTCCGTGTCTCCGCGAGCAGTTCGTCCCCATCCGCCGCCGTGACTTCGACGGTCACCGTCCGGTCACCGTCGCGGCCGTTTTCGACCGTCACCGGCCGCGGTCGGGGGAGCGATTTCGGCTCGATAACGCGGAGGCGCAGGGTTTCGCGGTCACTGTCCGCTCCGATGCTCGGATCGCAGTACGTGTCGCCGCGGTCGACGTCCGTTGCGTCGCCGAGGTGAATCCGGTCTGCGGTGTGACCCCCCTCGAGCGCGGCGTCGATCCCGTCGCGTAGCTCCGGTGGGAACTGCCCGTACGGAATCACCTCCCTCGAACACTCCTCGTACCGGGGGTCGTCGTCCGCGTTCGAACCGTCGGCGTCGGGGGTATCGGTCGGTCCGGACGTATCCGGTCCGTCCCCGTCGGAGCCCTCGGAGAGGCACCCAGCGACCGGAAGCGTCACCGCCGCGACTGCCGCAAGTAGCGTCCGTCGTCGCATACGGGTCGCTACTCCGGACAGTTTTGACACCCTCCTCCGGCTAAAGCCGGAGGAATCCCAAGCGTTGGGATATTAGGGTTTGCAGTCTTCCTGTTCTCTCGGTGTGAACCGTCCGCTCTTGCGGTCGAACAGGAAGACTCCGGGCTGTGCCAACCAGCCGTTACTCATATCCCCTGTCGGGGGATTCTGAGTTATCTTTCTACGGATGTTTACTGCACCGTTCACGTCCGCGTTCATCGTCGTTTCACACGACTCACAGACGTACAGACCACGCTCCACGCGGTTCGAGTCTCGAATTTGCCCGCAACACGAACACGTCTTGCTCGTGTTTTCCTCGTCTACGCGGTCAACGAGGATGCCGTGTTCCTCGGCTTTGTATTCAAGGAGACGGGCGAATCGGTCGAACTCCCATCCGTGGAGTTTCTTGTTCTCCGACTGGCCCCAGTTCCGCGAGTCGCCGTTCCCGTCTTCGCGGATGTCGCTGAGGTCGCCAACCGCTATCTTCTCCACACCTTCCTCGACACACCGTTCAACGATGTGTTTTGAGAGTGTGTGGAGGAAGTGGTCTTTGCGTCGGGAAAGTTTCTGCCGATCCTTCAACGCCCGCTTCGACGGCCCGTTCTCGCCTTCGGTCTGGTATTCATCGCGGGTGAAGTAGTGCTTGTCTTCTTTCAGCACGTTCCCCGGATACAACTCCGAGGGGCCGTCCTCGTAGTCGATGGCGAGATAGTTGCTGATTCCGAGGTCGATACCCGCTGTATTCTCGCCGGGTGCGTCTTCGACAGGAATCTCTTTCTTGCAGACGAGGTGGAGTTCCCAGCGGTCGCCGTTCCAGACGGCACGCACCTGCTGGATGTTCTCCACTTGTACGTCGGGTCGAGTTTCATATTCCGCGAGGATGAAGTCAGACCGACTCTCTTTCAGGTTGAAGCCTTTCGAGAGACGGAGTTGACCGTGTTTATCGTCGTGTTTGATGCCTTTCTGTTTCCACGTCACGGTGGAGCGTGGGTGTCGGTCGCCACGTTTCCGGTAGCCCGGTGGGTTGTTTCCGTCGTCGGAGTTGTACCAGCCGGTGAACGCTTCAGCAAGTTCTTCGAGAACTCGCTGACTTGACTGAGAATG
>CAZOFL010000080.1:0-10974 GCA_964579035.1 uncultured Natronomonas sp.
TTGGAGCCAGTTACGAACTCCACTCACAAAGTATTCACTGCTACAGATGAGCGTTGTAGAATAAACACAATACTTATTTTAGTGCACAATTTACACTATACTGTATGGCAACAACCACATCGTCGACGCGGTTCGAGTACGGATGGAACTACTCCCCCCGGGTGTCGACCCTGTTCGGTCTGTTCACCGGGGTGGCGGTCTTCGGGTGGGTCGTCAGCGCCTTCCTCAGCGGCATCCACTTTTGGGCGATCCCACAGATCCCCGCCGGGGCCGAACTCTCCGGCAGCCTCCAAGTCGTCACGAGCCAGTGGGCGTACGTCTTCGGCGTCCCGCTCGCGACGCTCGGCGCCTTTTATTATCTGGCGACGATCGCGCTCGCGGCTTGGTGGTTCGACACCCGTCACCCGCTCATTATCAAAATCCTGACGCCGATCACGGCGACCGGCGTGCTCGCCTCGTCGTACTTCGTGTGGCTCCAGCTGGTGCCGATCGGCGAGATCTGTCCGTTCTGTATGCTGTCGGCGGCCGCGACGGTCGTCCTCTTCGGGCTCGAACTCGCAATTCTCCGGACCAGCGACCTCCCGAAGACGGGACGCATGGTCGGCGACCTGTTCAGTCTCACGCGCGAAAGCTCGCTCCGATGGCCGCTTCTCGTCGCCGCCGTCGGTGCGTTGACGCTCGCTGCGTTCTATGGCGCGACGCTCGCACCCGTTCCCGGAACCTGATTCGTCCCGAAGCGCCCGTTCAGTAGCGAATAAGAGTCGTCCGCCCGCCGGGACGGGCCGCGGTTTCATACCGTCGGACGTAATTTCGTGAAGATCCGAACCGCCACACTCCCAAAGCTACGCGGTGGAGCTTTTTTCGACGAGGCTGCGATTCACGTAGTTACGTCCGACAGTATCAGTTCTCGGCCGCTGCCGCGGGGGCTTCGATCTCCTCGTCGTACTTCTCGCGGAACTCCCCGATGAGTTGGCCCATCTTCGCGTACCAGTCGTTGAGCATCCGCTGCATGTCGTCGGCGATCTCGTCGGGATCGGTCGGCCGGAACACGTGGTAGTAGCCGCCTTGGTCGTAGTTGACCTGCTCCTTTTGAACGAACCCGCTCTGGAGGAGTCGCTGGACCGACCGGTACGCCGTCGAACGCTCGCGGTCGACCGCCTCGGCGATCTCGTCGACGGTCAGTGGTTCCGAACGCTCGGTAAGCACCCGGAATATTTCCCTGTCGAGTCCTTTCAGCCCGTGAATACACTCCAGCAGGCCCTCACACTCCATGTCCTGCTTGAGGTACTCGCTCATTGCGTCCGCCATCTCTACCGAACGTAGCCCGCCGACGGGTATAAGTATTTGCACGCTCGGTACAATATTGCGCTCGACGGGCCGAACGGCGCGCTATTTTTCGCCCATCGCGCCGAACACCGCGTCCGCGTCGGCGGGCACGTCGAAGTCGTGGAAGTGCTCGCCCCGCTCCTTCGAGAGGACGTTCAGCGCCGCGGCCGCGCCGTCGCCCGCCGAGATGATCGCCTGCCACTCCTCTTTGCGCACCATCGCGCCCGTCGCGTAGGCGTCCTCGACGCTCGTCTCCATCGTCACGTCGACGTCGACGAGGTCGCCGTCGAAGGTACAGCCGAGCGACTCGGCGAGATCGCGGTTCGCGCCGGTCGCCAACACGAGGTACGTCCCGATGTGTTCGCCGTCGTCGGTTTCGGCGACGAACCCGTCGTCGCTCTCGGACACGTCGGTCACCGTCGCCTCGATGCGCTCGACGCCGAAACTGTCGACCTGCGACCGTGCGGTCTCCATGAACGCCGATCCGTCGACCGATCCGACGCCGAGGTAGTTGAACAGATGCGCCTTGTGCATCCAGGTCCCGTCGGCGTCGAGGCAGGTGGTTTCGAGGCCGTTCTTCTGTGCGAAAAGCGCCGCGCTCAGTCCGGCGGGACCGCCCCCGACGACGAGCACGTCTCCGTCTGTTTCGCTCATACTCGGCCGATCCGCACCCGATCGGCAAAAATCCCCGGTAACTGCGGTGTTACCGCTCGGGCTCGTTCGCTAAAGCCTCGTCGCGGAGTCGCCCACACCGCTCACCGCCGATTTTGAGGTCCGGAACCCCCGTCGGCTTCCCGTCCGAATCGACGGCGACAAAGACGAAATACGAGTCCGTGGTCCGCTCCCGCTCCCCCGTCCGCGGATCCTCACGGTAGGCGCGGAGCCGAACCCGGACGCTCGTCTTCCCCGCCTCGTAAGCGTACGACTCGATAACGCAGGTCTCGCCCTGCGGGACCGGGCGCTCGAAATCGAGCCCGTTGATCCTGGCGGTGACGCAGGTCTCGCCCGCGTGTCGCATCGCCGACATCGCGCCGACCTCGTCCATCCACTTGACGACGTTGCCACCGTGGGCGGCGGCGTAGTTGTTGGTGTCGGTCGGCTGGACCCGCTGGCGGTTCTCGATGTACGTCTCGCTGATCGTAGGCATACTCGAGCGTCGGGAGCAACGCCTATCAGTCCGCCGGCTCGGCCGTCTCCGGTACCCGCCGGCCGCCGAACGTGTAGAGCCAAAGCGCTCCGATCCCGACGCCGTAGGCGGCGACGACCGGGAGCCCGAGCAGGAACATCGTAAAGATGCCGCGCGGCGAGAGGAACGCCCCGGCCGCGAGCACGGCGATAGTGAACTCCCGCCACCGCGAGCGGAAGCTCCGATACGGGACGATCCCGCCGCGGTGGAACAGCAACATTGTCACCGGCACCATGACGAGAATTCCGATCCCGACGGTCAGGAAAAACACCATCCAGCCGTAGTTGCTGATCCGGTAGGCGATGACCATCTCCGCGCGCAACACGTCCGTCGCGAGCCACGAAATGGCCGCGGGGGCGACGTACAGGAATCCGAGCAGGCTCCCGAGCGCCATCGCGGTCAGCAGGCTGCCGCCCCACACGAGGAGCACGCGCCTGTCGCCGCGGGCCAGCCCGCGCTGTTTCAGTGCCGGCCACGCGTAGTACATGAGCAGCGGCAACACCGAGGCGATGCCGAAGATCACGGCCACTTTGATCATGAAAATGAGCGCCTCCACGGGGTGGAGTGTGACGATAGACACCTGCTCGGCGGCGAACTGTGAGGGCATGCCGCTGACGAACTGCTCGTGGAGACGGCCGATCCCACCCTGATACAGCGCGAAGAACGTCCCGGCCATGACGGCCATGAACAGCCCGACCAGCCGGAACGACTTCGAAGTGATGCTGTCGAGAATGAACTTGATGTCGTAAGCGTAGCCGCCGATGTCGTCCTCGTCGACGTCGTCGTCGCTGAAGACGTCGAGCGCGCCGGCCCCCCGCTCGGTGAGGCTCCGCCCGCCATCGTCGTCGGTCGCACCGCTTGCGGCAGCCGACCCCGTTTCGTCCCCGGCTGTCGATCCGTCCTCGGACTCCCCCTCGGCCGCCTCGGCGTCGGCCGTGTCGAACCGATCGAGGATCGCCTGCGCCCGGTCGGGGTCCTCGTCGTCCATCGCCGCGCCGGCGAGGGAGACGGCCTCGTCCTCGTCCATCGCCGCAAACACCGCGTCGGGGGCCGACCGAACCCCTTCGAGGTCGAGTGCCGCGACGTCGGTCTCCTCGGGATCGACGCCGAACGAGCGTCCCTCGGGCTCTTCGAGTCCGCCGTAGACGAAGTATCCGAACCCGACGAGCGCGAAGACGAGTCCATAGATCGCGCCGAAAGCGGCGAGATACACGGTTTCGGCGATCCCGTATCCCGCTCCCGGCGGCAGGAACCGGTAGCGCGAACCGACGGCGACGAGGAGGTCGTTGACCGCCACGTAGCCGCCGTAGGTATAAAAAGCATAGATCAACGCGACGCCGAACAAAAAGAGCCCAGCCAGCACGTTCCACCGCTCCCTCGCCGTTCTCCGGAAGTCGATCGAGTCACGCGAGCGCTTGGCCGTGACGACGATCTTGCTGATGTACAGCGAGACGGCGTACAGGACGACGAGGGGCACCGCCCACATGATCTGCGTGAACGGATCCGGCGGGGAAAACAGCGCGCCGAAGCCGAAGATTCCGATGACGGCGTATTTCCACTTGTCGCGGAACGTCTCGTACGGGACGATCCCGGTGTACGAGAGCGTGCTCATAAACAGCGGCAGCTGTGCCGCGAGCCCGAACGACAGCGACAACAGGAAGATGAACTGCGCCCACATCGAGATGGAGTAGGTCGGCTGAAAGCCCGCACCGACGGCGTTACCGGCGAGAAAGGCGAACATGATGGGGAAAAAGAGCCGATAGGCGTAGGCGACGCCGCCGAGGAACAACAGCAGGCTGACGAGGGCGAAGGCGGCCCCCTTCCATCGGGGGAGGTTCTCCGGCCACCGGCCGCGGCTTTTCAGCGAGTCGCGGCCGAAGTACGCGAGCGCGGGCAGCATGATGATGACGCCGGACACCAGCCCGATCTTCGCCTGCAGGAGGATGACCTCGAAGGGGGTGATGGCGACGACGACGATGTCGGGATGGGCGTTCAGGTCCCGCTTGAGGATGTCCCAGACGTAGAGCCGAAGCAGGGTGAACACGCCGAGAAATCCGATCAGGAAGACGATGAACACCTTCTGGAGATGCTTCTGGGCGGTCCGAAGCACCGCACCGAGCTGTGCGCGACCCTCCGAAACCGTTCGGGCGACATCGTCGTCTACGGCGCTAGACACGACAGAGGTTACTTGGTTCGCGGTTATCAACCTTTTCCGTTCGATCGCCGAAGAGAGAAGGCTTACAAACGCAGGGACCGGACCGTCGACAATGGCAGAGACCGCCGACGGGAACTACGACGTCGACGACGGCATCGTCGGCGAGGGTCCCGAAAGCGACCAGGAGATGCCGCTCGCGGACCACATCGAAGAGATGGTCTACCGGATCGGTATCGTCCTCGTCGTCATGGCGGTCGTTTCGGGGATCGTCTTCCCCTTCGGCGATCGGATCATCAACTTCCTGTGGTACTCCGTGTTGCCCGGCGGGGACATCGCCCGCCCCCGGGTGTATCACCCCCTCGGACTCATCCTCTCGCGGCTGAAGGTCGCGACGCTCGCCGGGTTCGTCATCGGCCTCCCGGTGTTCGTCTACCAGACGTACCTGTTCATGCGCCCGGGACTGTACCCCAACGAACGCCGCTACTACCTCGCTTCGGTCCCCGCGAGTCTCGTCCTCGGCGTGTTCGGGGTTCTGTTCGCGTACTTCCTCATCCTCCCGGCGATCTTCACGTACTTTCTGACCTACTCCCAAGACGCCGCCGTCATCGCGTTCGGCCTCTCCGAGACGTTCGATCTCATCGTGTTGATGATGGGGCTTTTCGCCGCGGTGTTTCAGATCCCGCTTTTCGTCATGCTCGCGATCATGATGGGGCTGACGACCCGGGCGTGGCTGGCGGCAAAGCGGCTGTACTTTTGGGGCGCGTTCCTCGGGATCGCGTTCCTCTTCAGCCCGGATCCAACCGGGATGGCACCGATCATGGTCGCCGCCACGATGATCGGGCTGTTCGAGGCGACGCTCTTGGTGTTGAAATGGGTCAAACGGTGACCCGCTCGCTCGCCCAGCTACCGATCGAGACCGATCTCGATGTACGAAAGCGACGAACGATCCAGCGCCTCCTGTAGGCTGGCCATTCCGCGCTCGACGTCGAATCCGACGCCGCCGAGATGGTCGTTGGCGTACTCCGTCGCTTCGAGTTCCCAGCGGCCGTCCTCTGACGTGGGTCTGCCACCACTCGTAGCGCCGGCCGCCGACGGTTCGTTCCTCGTAGACGACGCGTGCGAGGTTGAGAACTTCCCCGCGTTTGTAGTACGAAAACGCCCAGTTCGGCGCGCAGGACTGTCGGCCGAGCTCGGCCCGTATCTCTCCGATCGGCGCGTCCACGAGGAAATGCCGCCCCGACGGTGGCTCACCCGAAAAGAACCGCTTGCGGGATTCCCGGAGGAGGTATCGGAGCGTATCGAACGGGAGTCTGACGATATCTCGAAGGTTCACCGATACGGACATGCGGACCGCCCGAGTCCACGCGTCGTATCGTGTTAACTGTTGTCGCCACGTTCGATCGTTCCGACCAGATCGACGTTCACAGCACGGTAACACAACCGCTCCGCCTCGAGTTGTCGGCGGCGGCGTGTCGCCCACGCCGCCGCGTCGTACCCGGTTTCGGCGACTGCCCCCTCGACCGTGTCCACGACGTGTCCGACCACGGTTTCCTCGCCCGCGTGGTACGGCGGTTCGACGACCCACGGCGAGGCACCGTCAGCGACGACGGAGGCAAGCGCCGCCGATAGCCGCGCCGCGCCGTCGGGCCCGCCGGGGCGATACTCACGCATGTGGGTCTCATACCGGTCCAGCACCGCGTCGTCCTCGGGATCGGCCGGGGTGAACGTCGTCGTCCCGTCGTAGGTGATGGGCGCGTAGACGAGGTCGGTGATCGGCGCGAGCGCCGATACGGCTCGCTCGACGTCGACGATGTCGAAGAACGCGCTCCCGACGACGGCGTCGACCCGCCCGTCGAGTCCCGCCGCGTACTCGAAGGCGTCGGCGACGGCGAACTCGATATCCAGCGTGCCAACCCTGACGCTCCCGCCGTCGACCGACGCGTCGGATCGCCCGGCGAGTCGGCGCCGGCCCGTCCCGATCGCCTCGGCGTGGCTGTCGACGGCGATCCACCGCCCCGATTCGATCACGCCCCACTCGAGGAGCCGCTCGGGCATCGTCGCCGTCCCGCTTCCGAGTTCGAGGACCGTCGGTGCCTCGGGCAGCGCCCCGGCGAACGCCGCCAGCACCGTCCGGTTCAGCGCCCGGTCGTCGAGGCGGCGTTTCGCCTCCAGATAGCTCACGTGCCCGGACATCGTTCCTCCAGAAACCCGGCGGCCCGATCGAGGCGGTCGTCCCACCCCGGCTGGCGGTCGAACGCCTCCCGGGCGGCCACACCGAGTGTGGCGAGGCGGTCGCGGTCGCTCAGGGCCGCCAGCCGCTCGGCGACGGCACCCGGATCGTCCGGCGGAACGAGAAAGCCACACTCGCCGTCCTCGATGAACTCGGAGGGACCGCCGTTCGTCGTCGCGATCGGCACACAGCCGAAGCCCATCGCTTCCAGGTGGGCCATCCCGAACGGCTCGTACCGCGACGGGACCGCGAGGACGTGTGTCTCCCGGAGCTGGGACTCGACGGCCGCATCCGGGAGCCGACCACGAAACCTGATCCGCCCCGCGACCTCCGCGCGTTCGGCGCTCCGGCGGACCGATTCGACGTACCTTCGATCGCCGTCCGCCGCCCCGACGACGGTCAGCCGCCAGTCGGTCGAGAGCGTCGAGAGCGCCTCGACGACCACGTCGAGCCCCTTGCGCTCGATCACGTTCCCGAGGAACCCGACCTCGAGGGGCCCGGATCGCGCGCGTTCGCGGATCTCCTCCGGAGAACTTGTCGCCCCGAACCGATCGCCGCCCGGCGGGACGACGGTCCCCGCCGGGCCGGACAGGGACTCGGCCCGCCGCCGCGTCGCAGCGCTGTTGTATATCGCCGTATCGACGCCGCGCAGGAACCGCCGCTCGACGGCGCGAACGAGCGGCCGCGAACGCCGACTCGACGCCGCCGTCCGGAGCATGTGGAGCAACGCCACAGTCGGCGCGTCGATCCGGCGGTTTGCCCACAGCAGCGAGGGGTGTGCCAACCCGTCCTCGAGGACGATGTCGAACCCCCGGTTCCGGATCCCCCACCCCCTCCCGCGGAGGGTTCCGAGGAGCTGGTCGCCGTAGCGCCCCCACGGCAGTGAGACGACCGTGACCTCGTGGCCACGCTCGCGCAGGCGGTCCCTGAGCCTGCGGTCGTAGTAGAACCCGCCGGAGCCGGTGTCGATGTCGCCCGCGGTCACGAATCCGACGTGCATCAATCGGCCGCTTCGGTGTGGCTGACGGCCGCGACGTCGTCCTCGTGGACGGTGACGGTCACCTCCTCGACCGCCGAGGCGTCGATCTCGGACAGTTCGCCCGTGATCGCGGCCGCCAGCCGCTCGACGCTCGGGTTGCCCTCGAGGTGGTCGTTCAGCGTCGAATCGCGATAGCTGTCGGCGACCGCGGCGAGTTCCGCTCTGGCGAGGTCGATGTCGAGGAGGTAGCCGTACTCGCCGAGTTCCGGACCGCGGAACGTCACTTCCGTCCGAAACGTGTGGGAGTGCAGTTCGGCCTCGCCCGGCGGCGGATCGGGGACGGTCAAGAAGTGTTGTGCGACGAACGAGTCGGTGACTGTGACGGTGTACATCAGTAGGTAAAAAGCACTTGGAGCGTCTCTTCGGGGCGGTTCGTCAACCGACGGTAGGCGTCGCCGGCGTCGTCGACGTCGAAGCGGTGGGTGACGAGCGGCCCCGTCTCGAGGCTTTCGAGCCGCCGCCACGCCTCCTCGCGCCGCCGTTCCGTATCCCAGCGGCCGCGAAGTTCGGGCGAGATCGTACTCACTTGGCTGCTCTCGACGCTGATCCGGCCGCGGTGGTAATGATCGCCGAGGCCGATTTCGGCGCGTTTCGTCCCGTACCACGACCCGACGAGCACCCGACCGTCGTAACCGGTCGTTTCGACGGCCGTCTCCAGTGTCGCGGGGCGGCCGCTGACCTCGAGTGCGATATCGACGGGGCCGGCGACGTCGCGGACGGCGGCGGCCGAATCCCGCCCGCGGGGGTCGATCGTCTCGTCCGCCCCCATCTCGGCGGCCAACCCGCGGCGCATGTCGTGGGGTTCGACGGCGACGAGCGTCTCGACCGGCGTCTGTGAGAGTATCGCGGTCGTCAACAGCCCGACGACACCCTGGCCGAACACCGCGACTCGCTCGCCGACGCGGGGGGCTGCATCGAGCGCGAAGTTGACCGCCGTCTCGACGTTGGGGAAAAACACCGCCTCCTCGGGAGCGACACCGTCGGGGACCGGATGGAGGTCCGCGGGGTCCGCCGAAAAGTAGCTCTCGTGGGGGTTAAACGCGAACACCGTCCGGCCGTGCCAAGCCGGGTCGACGCGGGAGCCGACAGTTGTCACCTTCCCGACCGCGGCGTAGCCGTACCGAAGCGGGTACGACAGCGTTCCATCGAGGGCCGGCAACTCCTCGTCGGCGGCGGTTTCGGCGTCGACGTTGCCGTGGTAGACGAGCAGTTCGGTGCCGGCGCTGACCGCCGAAATAACCGTCTCGACGCCGACTTCCTCGGGGCCCGTTTCGGGCCGTTCCAGCCCCACCACGTCGACTTCCCCAGGGGCGACGAACTGCACCGCGCTTCCCTCTATCGTGCTCACGGGGCCGTATCCCTCCGGGGTGGGGATCGGCCGAGACGAGATGCCATACCGTACGGGTCGTGTTCCTCGGTTATTGGTTTTTGGTAACCCCCGATTCCGTGCCTGAAACACCGTGATCGCCGCCCGTGAACGGAACGATGGAAACGCCTTTCACGCTACACGGATTCCCCTCAAGCAATGACAAGCGTCAAAGGGTTCCGCGTCGAGGAGGCGGCGACCGCCGATTCGCTCGGGACCGGTGCGTTCGTCTTCACCGACGATTACTCGGTGTTCGACTGGGGCAAGATGCCCGACGCGATCCCGAACAAGGGTGCGTCGCTGTGTGCGATGGGTGCGGCGAACTTCGAACGGCTCGAATCGGAAGGGATCGCGACTCACTACCGCGGCGTCGTAAGCGGCGGCGAGGTCGTCGAGTTGGATTCGGTCGTCGCCCCGCCCCGGGAGATGGCGATCTATCTGACCCGCGTTCCGGAGTTGCCACACGAGGGTCGCGAGTACAACTACAACGCCTACCACGAGGCCGCGGGGGAGAACTACCTGATCCCGCTGGAGGTAATCTTCAGGAACACTGTCCCCCTCGGGTCGTCGCTCCGCTCGCGGGCCGACCCCGAGGCGTTCGGTCTCGGGTACACCGAGTGGCCCGACGAACCGGTCGATCTCCCCGACCCGATCGTCGAGTTCACGACGAAGTACGAGGAGTCGGACCGGTATCTCTCCCGTGAAAACGCCGACTTCGTCGCCGGCCCGGCCGACATCGACACCCTCGAATCAATCGCCCGCGAGGTGAATGAAGTCGTCACCGAAACGGCCGCCGCCGCCGGCCTGACACACGAGGACGGCAAGATCGAGTGTCTCTACTACGACGGCGAGATCCGAGTCGCCGACGTGGTCGGTACCTTCGACGAGAACCGCTTTGCCCACGAGGGCCAACAGCTCTCGAAGGAAGTTATCAGACAGTACCACAAACGAACCCAACCCGAGTGGGTCGAGGCGGTCTCGGCGGCGAAAGCGCGGGCGAAAGCCGACGACGTCGCCGACTGGCGCGAGCTCTGCGATGTCGACCCCGATCCCCTCCCGCCGCACGTCGTCGACGCCGCCCGCGAGATGTACACCGCCGGAACGAACGCCTATCTCGGTCGCGACCTATTCGACGCACCGCCGATCGAGGACGCGGTGGCGGCGATCCGGGACCTCTAACGCGGCGGTTCAGGATCCCTAATGCGGCGATCCGGGACTGCTAACGTGGTGACGGGGGTGTCGCAGCCGCACTACTCCGGATCCTCGGTATTTTTATACAGCGATACAGAAGCGGCGAATATGGCACCCTTACAGGCGCTCTTCGACCCGGTGATGGCGATCGTCCTCCTGGGTATCCTCACGACGCTCGCCATCATGTTCGGGTTCATCTGGGCGTACGGAAAGATCCGCGAGCCGCCGAAAACCGACGATCACAAGGGCAACGGCCACGGGGCGTAGTCGGGACCGATACCGACGGCGCGTACGGCTTCGCCCGCCTCCGTGTTACTTCTCCGCCCTTCAGTTCGGAGTCGGTCTCCGCCTACGATTCGTCCGCGTCGTACCCCTCCTGTAGCCGCCGCTCGGCCTCCTCGCGGTCCTCGGGGTAGCCGACGTCGATCCGCCAGCCGTCCATGCGGATGGCGTCGATCGTTCGCCCCGACTGGATCAACAG
>CAZOFL010000081.1:0-10953 GCA_964579035.1 uncultured Natronomonas sp.
CGTTCGAGCATATCGACTTCCTTCTCAAGTCTGTCTATCATGGCATTTGTTAACTTGTGTTTGCGGGTTTTAAATGTTGCTGTCCAGGCGGCGGTCGAGGCGGGTCCGAATATCTAGTTATTTACATCCTATATATAAATCCCTTGTGACTGTGACACGCATTGGAACCGCTTGGACGTTTTTTGTTGTTTGCGCCCCGAGACCCGTTTCTCCCGTAGTTACCGGGCCATACGGGTCCTCACGTTGCTTTTTTCAGTTCGTCCCCCCGGCTCGCGGGTCGCTTCGCTCCCCGTTCACACCCGGAGGCGCCCGCGTTGCCCGAGCCTCCCACATACCGTAATCTGTTTACCCCACTGGTGGGAACGTCGTCCCGATGACCGTAACCATCGTGGGCTCACAGCTCGGCGACGAGGGAAAAGGCGGCATCGTCGACGTGTACGGCGATGCCGTCGACGTCGTCGTGCGCTACCAGGGCGGCGACAACGCCGGCCACACCGTCGTCTACGAGGGCGACGAGTACAAGCTGTCGCTCGTTCCCTCGGGAGCCGTTCGCGGCAAGGTCGGGGTGCTCGGAAACGGCTGTGTCGTCAATCCGAACACGTTGTTCGAGGAACTCGACGCGCTCGCCGAACGCGGGCTGTCGCCGGACGTGCGGGTCGCGGAGCGCGCACACGTGATTCTCCCGCACCACCGGGTGCTCGACGGGATCGAGGAGGACGTCAAATCCGACGACGACCTCGCCGCCGGAACGACCGGTCGCGGCATCGGCCCGACGTACGAGGACAAAGCGGGTCGCCGCGGCGTCCGGATCGGCGATCTGCTCGACCCCGAGACGCTTCGCTCCCGGCTTGAGTACGTCGTCCCACGGAAGCGCGCGCTCGCCGAGAACGTGTACGGCATCGACATCGGCGACGACGTGGACGGCGACGCCTTCGACGTCGACGCGCTCTTCGAGACCTACCGGGCCTTCGGCGAGCGGATCGAGCGCGAGGGGATGGCCGTCAACTGCGGCGAGTTCCTGCAGGCGAGATTCGACGCGGGCGATGAGATCATGTTCGAGGGCGCACAGGGCACCTCGATCGACATCGACCACGGTATCTACCCCTACGTCACTTCCTCGAACCCCACCGCGGGCGGGGCGACGGTCGGCACCGGCGTCGGACCGACGGTCGTGGGCCAAGGCGAGATCGTCGGGATCGTGAAGGCGTATCTCTCCCGGGTCGGGACCGGCCCGCTTCCGACGGAACTTGGCTCCGTCGAGGGACAGACGCCCGCGGAGGGCGGCCGCCCCGAGGAGGCCGACCTCGCCACCTACATCCGCGACGAGGGCGGCGAGTACGGCACCGTTACCGGCCGTCCCCGCCGCGTCGGCTGGCTCGACATGCCGATGCTCCGACACGCCGCCCGCGCCAACGGGTTCACCGGACTCGCGATCAACCACATCGACGTGCTCGCGGGCCTCGAGGAGGTCCGTGTCGGCCACAGCTACACTCTCGACGGCGAGGAACTGCTTACGATGCCGCCGACCACCGAACGCTGGGGCGACTGTGAGGCCGAACTCCGGTCGTTCGAGGGGTGGGACGACGTCGATTGGGCCGCCGTCGCCGCGGAGGGGTACGACGCCGTCCCCGAAAACGCCCGTACCTATCTGGAGTACATCGCCGAGGAACTCGACACCCCGATCTACGCCGTCGGTGTCGGCCCCGGTCGCGAGGAGACGATCGTCGTCGAGTCGCCGACGTAGCCGGATTCAGGCGTCCGTTTCGACCCGTCGCTTCAACGCATCGTTCGACGCCTCGATCCCTTTCCGTACGGCGTCGCGGTCGAAGAGAACCGGAACGAGGGCGCCGGCGTAGGTCCCTCGTTGAAGAAACCGAACCTCGTCGATCGCGGGCTCGATGATGAACTCGTGGCGGGTATCGAAGAGGTTCGGCAAAAAGAACCGGCCGATCCAGACGAGACGACCGTTCGGCTCGACGATCTTCACCCGCGCTCTGAGCCGCGTCGCCCGCCCTCCGGGCGGTTCGATCCGCACTCTGAGCTGTTCGTCCCGCGCTATCGACCCGTCGACGCTCGTCACGAAGGGGTTCCACTCCTCGTAGGATTCCGCGTCCGTGAGCACGTCCCAGACCGATCCGGGGGCCGCTTCGATCCGGATATCGCCTTCGACGGTCGGCATACCGTCCGCAGAGTCCCGGGCGTAAAGAATCCGCCGCCACGATCGGGCCCGCGTCGCCGAACCGCTCCGAAGCTGCCCCCGGAGACGTACCACTACCCGCTCGCGGTTCCCATCGATGTCCCCCGGGAGCCCCCACCGCCGCCGGAAGCGACAATCGGTATCAACTCTCGATTCCGTCTCCGAATTTATATTACGCGTTGTTCACGTTGGGGACATGTTTGAGCGAGTACGGCGGCTCTGGCAGGGGCCGGAGACGGCTGAGGCGCCCCGGATGCCCGACGGCGGAACAGCCTCCCTCGGTGATCGGGCGTCGGACGACAGCCCCGCCCCGAATCGAACGGGGTCTCCGGACAGCCCCCCTTCGGGCGACGTCGTCGACGCCTCGAGCGCCGAACTGTTGGACCTTCTGGCGCAACCGACGTTCGCGCTCGACGCCGACGGGTGTATCGTCGCCTGGAACGACGCCATGGAAGCTCTGACCGGCGCGTCCCCGTCGGAGGCTATCGGTCACGACCACGCCAGCGAGATGTTTTACCCCGACGGTCGACGCGCACAGACGCTCGCCGACAAGGTGATCGAACACCCCCACTCGACGCACGAGGTCTTCGACGTCGAGTTGGACGATCCCGAGACACACCGGGTCAGCGATACGAGTACCATGACCGACCAACACGGGGATCGAAAGCACATCGCCTTCTGGGCGACGCCGCGGTTCGGCCCGGACGGCGAACTCCTCGGAGCGGTCGAGGTCGTCGTCGACCAGACGAAAGTCGTGGGCTGTCAACTCGCTATCGAACAGCTGGTCGATGAACTCTCGACGACGCTCGATGCGGTCCGGGCCGGGCAGTTCGACGAGCGAGCCACCATCGACGACGGCCACAGCGCACAGCTCCGCGCAGAAGGCGTCGACGTCGCTATCGTCGAGGAATTCAACCGGTTCATCGACGATTTCGAAACCCTCAGCAGCCGGGTCGAATCGCAGGCCGACCGGCTCGAAACCGTCGTGGAGGACGTCGTCGGCAGCGCCGACGAGATCACCGCACACGTCGACGAACAAAACAGGATGCTGGACGACGCCGTCTCCGAGATGCAGTCGTTTTCGGCGCGCATGGAGGAGGTCGCCGCGACCGCAAAGCAGGTCGACGCTGCCGCGACACAGGCCAGCGAGGCCGCAAGCGACGGTGTCGATACGAGCCGCGACGCCAAAGCGGCGACCGACGAGGTGACCGAGATCGGGGACGAACTCGTCGACAACATCCGGGCGCTCGACGACCTGATGGAGGACATCGAGACCGTCGTCGAGGTGATCTCCGATGTGGCCGAACAGACGAACCTCCTGGCGCTGAACGCCAACATCGAGGCCGCTCGCGCCGGTTCTGACGGCGACGGGTTCACCGTCGTCGCCGAGGAGGTAAAGAGCCTCGCCGACGAGACTCGGGGACACACCGAGGAGATAACCGACAACATCGCACAGTTGCGCGACCAGACGGAGACGACGGTCGATGCGGCGGTCGAATCAAGCGAGACGATCGAGAACGCGAGCGCGCGGATCGACGAGACGCTCACCGCCTTCGAGGAAATCGACGAGGCGATAGACGAGGCGGCCGACGGCATCGCCGAGGTGTCACGGGCGAACGACGAGCAGGCGTCGGCGGTCGAGGAGGTCACCGCGACGCTGGAGAGCGTCCGTGAGCGGGCCGAGCGGGCGGACGAAGCCGTCGATGAGGTCAACTGTGCCGCCGACGAACAGATCGCCGCGCTGGAACAACTGATGGCCCGGGTCGAGGAACTCAGAGGCCAGGAGTGACGGCGCCTCCGATCGGCGGCTTCGTTTCGGGCCGGCTCACTCGTCGCCGCCGTCGGTGAGAAGTTCTACCTCGGTCCCGCCCTCGTCGTTCAGAAACGCCGGCGTCTCCTCCGATTCCGCTCCGGTTTCGGCGGTTCGACCCCTGTACCGTTCCATCGGTTCGACTCGATAACAGATGGTACACTGTGGCATACGCCTGCTGAAAATTCAATCCCACGGTCACAGCAACGGAACGTTTCTTTAGGGCGCATCCCGACACCTACACACCGTCCTCTCCTCTTCGCGATCCCCCGGTTCCGCCAGCCGGTTGACGGACCTACGCGGCGTCCGTACAGTTCAGACAGCCCCCGTCACTCCGTACCGATTCCGGGGCTGGAAGGTGGTTCCCACAGCGCGGACAGCGGGTCCGGCCGCGCGCGTACTCCGTGTGCGATCTGGATATCCGTTTTGATTCTTTCAGCGACATACGAAATACATACGTCTACTGGAATAAATAATTTCCTGTTATATGTTTGTTTATTATGGATTTGTCGTTCAATATACAAACTGTTCGTCAAGCCGTCTGACACCCATCGTGTCGAAGCAGCCGCTCCACAAAAGACGTCCAGTTTGTCGGCTCATACTGTCGGACGTAACTACGTGAATCGCAGCCCCGTCGAAAAAGCGCTACCGCGTAGTTTTGGGAGTTTGGCGGTTCGGGTCTTCACGGAATTACGCTCGACAGTATCAGTCACGAGACGCCCGACATCGGCAGCGCTCACCGACGCTCTCGCGATACGGAACCACGAAGCTGTGAGAAACCCTCACTCGGAGCCGATCAGTGGATGCCGAGCGCTTCGATCTGCTCTTGATACCGGTTTCGGATCGTGACCTCCGTGACCTGTGCGACCTCCGCGACCTCGCGTTGGGTCTTTTTTTCGTTACACAGAAGCGAAGCGGCGTAGATCGCGGCGGCCGCGTACCCGGTGGGTGATTTCCCCGAGAGCATCCCTTTCTCGGCGGTCACTTCGATGATCTCGCGGGTTTTCTGCTCGACTTCCTCGCTCAGGCCGAGTTCCGAACAGAACCGGGGAACGTACTGGACCGGATCGACCGGTTCGAGGCCGAGCGACAGTTCCTGGGCGATATAACGGTACGTTCGTCCGATCTCCTTTTGTTCGACGCGGGCCACTTCGGCGACCTCGTCGAGCGAGCGGGGGATCCCCTCCTGCCGGCAGGCGGCGTACAGCGCTGCGGTGGCGACGCCCTCGATCGAGCGGCCGCGGATCAAGTCGTCGTCGAGTGCGCGTCGATAGATGACTGAGGCGACCTCCCGAACGGATCGGGGCACGCCGAGCGCCGAGGACATCCGGTCGATCTCCGAGAGCGCGAACTGGAGGTTCCGTTCGCCGGCGTCCTTTGTTCTGATCCGCTCTTGCCACTTCCGCAGACGGTGCATCTGTGAGCGTTTCTCCGATGAAATAGAGCGTCCGTAGGCGTCCTTGTCCTTCCAGTCGATCTGTGTCGTGAGCCCTTTGTCGTGCATCGTCTGGGTCGTCGGCGCGCCGACGCGGGACTTCGATTGGCGTTCGGAGTGGTTGAACGCCCGCCACTCCGGCCCTCTGTCGATGTTTTCCTCCTCGATCACGAGCCCGCAGTCGTCACAGACGAGTTCGCCGCCCCCATCCGCACTCCGCACCAGCGAATCCGACTCGCACTCCGGACAGCCGGTTTCTTCCTCCGTCTCCGTCTCGTCCTCGGTGGTTCGCTCTCGCTGTCGGGTGGGCCCTGGCATTATGCTTATATGGTTTGCCTATCCAACATATAAATGCTTTGCACACCCGGCTTTTTGCCCCGTCTTTTCAACGCGGGTTTCCCCGCGGATGCCGCCGGCTCGGGGAACGAACGTATCGGCGAAAAGCCCTTTCGTTCCCGACGGGAGCGTACGGTATGGGTTCACTCCGGCTGGTTTTGGTCCTTTCATTCGTTTGTCTGTTGGGTGTCGCCGCCGCCGGCCTTCCGGCTGCTGGCACTGTGGGTGCACAGCCAGTGCCACCACAGACGCCGGTCGACAACGACTCGGAGGATACCGATCAAAAGGACGGCCGAACCGTCCCGAGCGAGCAGGTCCCGTTCGGAATCAAAACAACGTACGGCGACGGTGACCTCGAACGGCCCTCCGGCGGAGACGGCGCCGTGGTTGCCGTCGTCGACACCGGAACCGATCGCTCCCACCCCGACCTCGAAAACAGGGTGACGCTGTGTCGCGATTTCACCGGGTCGACAGTTCGTCGGAATCGCTGTCCGGACGCCAACGGGCACGGCACCCACGTCGCGGGGACCGTCGCCGCTGACGGCGGCGACGACGGTCTGGGAATCTACGGTGTCGCGCCGGAGGCCGAGATATACGCGTTCAAAGCCTGCGAGGACGACGGCCGCTGCGGGACCGACCCCCTCGCAGCGGCGATACGGACCGCAGTGGAGGAAGACGCTGACGTCATCGTATTGAGCCTTGGCGGCCGATCGGAGCCGCGGATCCGGTCGGCACTCGAGTACGCGACCGACAACGACGTCGCCGTCGTCGCGGCGTCGGGGAACAACGGCCCCGAGATCGGTAGCATACTGTATCCGGCCGCACACCCGAACGTGATCGCCGTCGGTGCCGTCGGTCCGCGGCGCGGGGAGACGGTTGCTCCCGACAACTACCGGGTCCCGGATTTCTCGGCGCGCGGAGTCGACGGCGAGTTCAGCGACGAGTCGGACGGCTCACTCGAGATCAGCTCCGTCGGCGTCGGCGTCCTCTCCCCGCTCCCGGGCGGCGACTACGGAACGAAAACCGGCACGTCGATGGCCACCCCACACGCTGCGGGCCTCGCGGCGAAGATACTGGCCGCTTCGAGTGAACCGATGTCGGTCCCCGAACTCCGGGCCGAACTCCGCGAGCGCGCGCCCCGCTACGACGTTACGTCGGGTACGGCGGCACGCGAGGGGTACGACCCGGCCGCAGGCTTCGGAATCCCGACCGTTTCCGCCCCGACGGCGGCGTTTCGCGTCTCGCCGGCCGTCCCGGTCGCCGACGAGCCGTTCGTTCTCGACGGGGCGGCGTCGCGCTCCGATGCCACCCTCGTCGAGTACCGGTGGGATACGACGGCTGACGGGCGCTTCGACCGAACCGGCGAGCGGATCGACGTCGAGGCCTCGCCCGGCACCCACGCCGTGACGCTTCGGGTGACGGACGCCGAGAACGCCTCCGCGACGGTCACGGACGAGGTGTTCGTCAACGACCGCCCCCGCATCTCCGTGTCGGTCCCCGAGGTCCGTCCCGGTGAGAACGCGACGCTTGCGGCGACCGTCGACAACGAGTTCGGCAACGCAACCGTCTCGTGGTCGCTTCCGGACGGAACCACGGCGACCGGCGAACGCGTTACGTATCGGTTCGAAGCCGGAGAGTCGACCGTCGAGGCGACGGTCACGGACGAGTTCGGCGCGTCCTCGACGGAGTCGGTCACGGTACTCGCCTCGCCGGAAAATCAAGGCCCGGCCGTCTCTCCGGTCGTCCCCGTTCTGCTCGTCGTCGCCCTATGTCTGATAGCGACCCGACGAAGCGGACGATCCCGGTAGCGCGAGTCGGTCTCCGGCGCCGCCTCAGTCGAACAGTTCGTTCGCGATCGTGTTCCGCAGGACCTCGCTGGTCCCCTCGTAGATCTCGTTGAGTTTGGCGTCCCGGTAAAACCGCTCCGCGGGGAAGTCCTTCGTGTAGCCGTACCCGCCGTGGATCTGGATCCCCTCGTTTGCGACCTCGCGGGAGACCTCGGACGCGTACAGTTTCGCCTGTGCGGCCTCCTTGACGAAGTTTTCGCCGTTCATTTTCTTGTCGGCAGCCGAGTGCATGAGCAGCCGGGCCGCGCGCGTCTTCGTGTCCATGTCCGCGAGTTTGTGTTGGATGGCCTGGAACTCAGAGATCGGGGTGTCGAACTGCTCGCGCTGTTGGGCGTAGTCGGTCGCCTCGTCGAGTGCGGCCTGGGCGATGCCGACGGAGCGGGCCGCGATGGTTATTCGGCCGCCGTTGAGCGTCTTCAGCGCGTGGACGAAGCCACGGCCCTCCTCGCCCAGCCGCCGGGACTCATCGACGTGGAGGTTGTCGAAGCGGAGTTCGGCCGTCGGACAGCCCTTGTCGCCGAGTTTGTCCTCGGTGCCCTCGACGATGAAGCCGTCGTCCTCCTCCGGTCGGACGACGAACGAGGAGATGCCCTTGTTGCCCGCGTCGCGGTCCGTCTTCGCGAACACGGTGACGGTGTCGGCGACGGAGCCGTTCGAGATCCAGAGCTTCCCGCCGTTGATGACGTATTCGTCGCCCTCCTTTTCGGCGGTCGTCCCCATCGCCGGGACGTCGCTGCCCGCGCCGGCCTCCGAGAGCGCGAACGCGCCGATATCCTCGCCCTGTGCCAGCGGCGTGAGGTACTCCTCTTTTTGTTCCTCGTCGCCGAAGGAGTATATCATGTTGCCCGCGAGCGAAATGTGCGCGGCGACGATCGTTCCGAGCCCGCCCGAGCCGCGCGAGATCTCCTCCAGCGCGGCCGGATACGCGTGGTAGTCGAGCCCGGCACCGCCGTACTCCTCGGGGAACGGCATCCCCATCAGCCCCAACTCGGCGAGTTCCTCGACGATATCCGCGGGGAACTCGTCCTTCTTGTCGATCTCGGCTGCCGCCGGGACGATCTCCTCGTCGACGAACTCCGCGACCATCTCCGTGATCTGTCTTTGTTCGGCCGTGAACGTAAGATCCATGTAGAATACTTCGACTCTCAGCACTTTATCTTTCCTCTCTTGGGCGTCACGAGCCAAATCTTCATACGGTTGCGCCACGTACGCCGTTCTATGAGCACCGAAACCGCTGACGGCGACGCCGAGGACGAACTCCGCGAACGGATCAGCAACTTCCTTCGCCGCAACTTCCCGCAGATCCAGATGCACGGCGGCAGCGCTGCTATCCAGAATCTCGACCGCGAGGCGGGCGAAGTGACGATCATGCTCGGCGGCGCGTGTTCCGGCTGTGGCATCTCCCCGATGACCATCCAGGCCATCAAGAGCCGCATGACACAGGAGATCCCCGAAATCGACACCGTCCACGCAGACACCGGGATGGACGGCGGTAGCGAGGGAATGTCCGGCGGGCAGGTCTCGCCGTCGTTCCCCGGCGAAGGCGGCGCCGACGACGCCGACGAAGGCCCGGAAGCGCCGTTCTGAGGCGGCCTTCCCTCTTTGATCACGCGACGTTACTTGACACGTTCGCCCTCCCGTGTTGCCCGTAAGCCAAACACCCGATAGGAAACCTGCCGACCCCCGGGAAATGACGCTGTATTTTGAGGATCTCCCGGTCGGCGACCGACACGAGGTCGGCGGATACACGTTGTCCGAAGACGAAATCGTCGAATTTGCCGAGCAGTTCGACCCACAGCCGTTCCACGTCGACGAGACTGCTGCCGAGGACTCGGTCTTCGGTGAATCGGTCGCAAGCGGGCCACACACTCCGTCTGTCCGTCCGCCTGTTCGTCACGCAGTTCGTCACCCCCCGGGGACGGCCTCGCAGATACGGGCGGGTTTGGGATGGACGCCCTCAGGTGGCACGAACCGGTGTATCCGGGCGATACGCTCCGCGTCGAGTTCGAACGCCACGTCTACACCGACACCGAGGTCATGACCGTCCGATCGTACAACGTCGTCGGAAAACGTCCGAGCTGAACGGGGGCCCACCGCCGATCCACCCTCCGGCAGCAAGCTTTTGGGTGACGGCGGCGAGTCGAGGGTATGCGCTTCGAGCTCACCGACGCACAGCGGGCGCTGCGCGACGAGGCTCGGTCGTTTGCGACCGAGGAAATCGCCCCGATCGCCGGCGAGTGTGACCGAACCGGCGAGTTTCCGGACGACGTGCTCGCGGAGCTGGGCGAGACGGGACTGACGGGGCTGACCCTCCCCGAGGAGTACGGCGGCGACGATGCAGGACTCGCCGAACTCGCCCTCGTCGTCGAGGAGTTGTCGGCGGCGATGATGCCGGTCGCGAGCGCGCTCTCGTTGCATCTCGGCGCCGCGACCGTCGTCGAGCGGTTCGGAGCCCCGGAGCTGAAAACGGAGATCCTCCCGGCGGCGGCGACGTGGGACACCGTCCTCGCGCTCGGGCTCTCGGAGGACGACGCCGGCAGCGACAAGAGTCGAATGCGGACCACCGCCGAGCGCGAGGGCGACGAGTGGGTGCTTTCGGGCCACAAGCGCTGGGTGACGAACTTCTTCGGCGCTGATCACGTTCTTACGTACGCGAAGACCGGCCCCGACGCCGACGCGCCGAACAACGTGAGCGCCTTCGTAGTCCCGACAACGGCGTTCGAGGTCGATCACGTCTGGGACACTCTCGGCGCTCGCGCGCTCAAGTCGCCGCGTGTGACGCTTTCCGACGTTCGAATCCCCGACGACCGCCGGGTCGGCGACGTCGGGAGCGCGTACGTCGACCGCGGCCGGGTTCACACCGGGGTCAACGTTCCCGCGCGGGCGGTCGGGATCGCGCGAGCGGCGCTCGAGGACACGATCGCCTACACGAGCGATCGCGAACAGTTCGATCGGCCGATCGGCGAGTTTCAGGGGCTCCGGTGGCGGGTCGCAGACATGGCGCGACGCGTCGACGCCGCCCGCCTACTCACCCTCAGAGCAGCCGACCGGGCCGACCGCGGGGCGGACCCGACCCGGGCGATGGCGGCGGCGAAGATCGACGCGACCGAAACGGCGGTCGAGGTGACGAACGAGGCCCTGCAACTCCACGGCGGGATCGGATACACCCGATCGAAGGACGTCGAACGGTATCTGCGTGACGCGCGGCTGTTGACCATCGCGGGTGGCCCGAACGCCCTCCACAGGGACACGCTGGCGGACGCCTTGATATCCTCCCCGCGCTGAAGCGCGAGGCTTTCTCCTCTATTCTCCGTAATTAACTGACAGC
>CAZOFL010000082.1:0-7513 GCA_964579035.1 uncultured Natronomonas sp.
CGATGTCGATGGAGGCGACCTCCGGGAAGAACCCGGTCAACCACATCGGGAAGATCTACAACCTCCTGTCGACGGAGATCGCGAAAACCGTCGTCGACGAGGTGGCGGGGATCCGCGAGGTCCGGATCCGACTCCTCTCACAGATCGGCCAGCCGATCGATCGCCCCCACGTCGCCGACGCGAGCCTCGCCACCGAGGACGGCGTCGAGGTCGGCGACATCGAGGACGAGGTCGCCGCGATCATCGACGAGGAGTTGGCCAACGTGACGGCTATCACCGAGCACGTCATCGACGGCGAACTGACGACGTTCTGATCGCCCGAGCGAAACCGCTTTTTCCGTCGGTCCGTATCTCGAGTCATGACGCGAGTGTGTCTCGTCGGCGCCGAGGACGTCGAGTTGCGGTACGAACTCGTCAGCCGCGAGACGTCCCGGGCGGCGCTCGCGACGTACGATCTCTCGGCACCGTACGAGAACACGGTCGCGCTTGAGACGGTGTCTTTGGGTGCCGCGGTCGCGCTGTTGAACGACCTCAACTGGTATCTGGTGCGGTTTGCAGAGGAGGCGCTCGTGTTCGAACCCTCCGTCAGCGAAGGGGAGTGGCTCTCGAGGAGCCTCGCGGCGGCGATCCGCGACGACAACCTCGATCCAGCCGACTCCGGCCGGTTTTTGAAAGTGTTCGGCGTCGACGACGGACGGCTGCTCGAACCGATGTTCGTAACCCGGACCGGGTCGGAGCTTCCCGCCTACGACCTCCACGACGTGAGCGAGACGCTCGTCGTTCGTGTTACTGAGTCCGAGTTCGGGGCATAGTCGGACCAGCTCGGATCGCCAACGATTTCCAGCCGGAGACGGCTTTTCGGGCCGTTGTGCCTGTCTCGGAGTCGTTCTCCGACGACAGTCTCAAGCCGGGAGCGGTCGCTCCACTCGACGGAGTATGCGTCCTTTCCGGTGACGCCTTTGAGAACCCGCCCGTCGGTTTGTTGTCGAGGCGGATCCGCGGTTCGCCGACCGTTGGAAATCTTCGATTTCCGAGACCACGGAAGCCCGGTGGTTCCGGGTGTTCCGTGACCGACGTATCGGACTCGTCGCCATACGTTTTCTTGTTCTCGAAGAATCCGCGCCATACTTCGGGGTTGTTCCCTGGCAGTTGTTGGGTGGTGGACGCCCCGAGGACGCGTTTGTATCTGCCTTCGAGACTGCCTGTGTCGGCGTCCCACACGTCCTCACCCTCGAAGCCATTCTCGTCGTTATCAAGCAAATCGCAGATCTGCGTACACCGCGGAGCTTTGCTCCGCTCAGTACCACATGAGCCGCTCGTAGTTGGATTCGTTCCGGAAAGCGGCGGAAGCGTCCGACAGGTCCGGTAGCACCTGTTCGTCCTGCTCGGAGCGTGGGCGTACGGCGAACGTGTTGGTACGCTTCATCTACCACTCCGGGATATTTCTGCTTCGGGTTTGAATGTCAGCCACCCGCGGTGAAAGCGGAACTACATCAGTCGTATTGGAGACTCAAGATCGGCAGTAACGCGGCGGTTTCTCACCGGAGCGAACGCGATTCCCGCCCGCTCTGTTCCGTCCTCGGTTCCGACAAGGAGTCGGGACGCTCGTCGCTCACGGAAAGGGTGGGACTCTCCCGCTGTTAGCGTATAGCGAGGCCGACCGGAGGGAGCCCTCGGAACCGCGAGCGGGAGGGGCGGAGCGACGACACGCGAACGGCGGGGGTCGAGCGATGCGAGACCTTCGAGGAAGTCGACGCCTCAGATCTCGACGCCGCTCGGGATGAGACTCCGGTCGCGGAGCAACTCCCCGTTCTCGTCGTACACAAGAAGCGTCGATTTGTCGTACGTCGCCATTCGTCGTCCATCCTCGGTCTCAATCACGAGCCGATACCGGCCGTTGCCTTCGCTCTCGCCGCCGTTCCCGGCCGTTTCCGTAACCGAGACGATCGCGTCGGCTTCGCCGTTGAGTTCGAGGACGTACTCGCCGGTGACCCGATCCGACACCGCGAACACGCCCATCGGCGAGTCCTCGCCGAGGGAGTCCCGGAGCCGGTAGGTCACGTCGACCTCGTCCCCGTCGAGTTGGTCGTGTCCCCGACGAAGCCGGTCTTCGAGCTCCTCGGTCGGACCCTCGTAGACGATCGAGAGGGTCGGAGGACCCGATTCGTCGGCTGTCACGCCCGCCGCCGTTATGCTGAAGTAATCACGCCGCATCCCTGGTTGCTTGGGCGTACGAGCGCCGCACGCATGAACGTAACGCCACCGTCCGATTCCACGGGTATCGAGGATGGAACGCGGCGGACATTTATCCCACCCGGTCACGAACGCCCGGGCAGGACAAGCCGATGGAACGAGACGAGTCGTCCGATCACCCGGAGGAAAGCGGATCCCGATCGCTCCGCCAGCGCCTCGCTCGGACGATGGAGTCCCTCCGGGGGTCGACGGTTCCGGGTGACCCGTACCGCCCGGGCGAACACGGCGCCGTCGTCGAGGATCGCGCGTTCGATGCCGACGAGATCGAACGATACTGGCTGAACCCGCCTTTTTCATACGCGGTGATCACCCACGACGACACGAAGAACAAACACCGCTACCGCGCCGTCGAACCGGAACTGGACAGTTTCGAACGGGACGTACTCGAGACGCTGTACGACGACGTTCGGGTTCCCCTGTTGTACACCGAGCAGGAAGGCGATCCGGAGGAGATCCTCGGATCGGAGCTTCGGACGCGGCTCGAACGCTACGGAGTCGACGTCGATACGGTCGGGGTGTATCGGCTGTACTACTATCTCTACCGGAAGTTCCAGGGATTCGGAAAGATCGACCCGCTCATGCACGACCCCTACATCGAGGACATCTCCTGTGATGGGTACGGGATTCCGCTGTACGCCTACCACGACCGCTATCAGGACATCGAGACGAACGTTTCCTTCGGGGAATCGACCCTCGATAGCTACATCGTCCGGATGGCCCAGCAGGCGGGGCGGCATATCTCGGTGGGGAACCCGATCGTCGAGACGACGCTTCTGGACGGGTCACGCGCCGAGTTGGCGCTCGGCGAGGAGGTGACGCCACATGGATCCGCCTTCACGATCCGAAAATACAGCGACGAACCGTTCACGCCGATCGATTTACTCGAGTTCGGGACGTTCTCCCTCGATCAGATGGCGTATCTGTGGTTGGCGATCGAACACAACAAGAACATCGTCTTCGCCGGCGGGACCGCATCGGGAAAGACAACCTCGCTGAACGCCATTTCGATGTTCATCCCGCCGCGCTCGAAGCTGATCACCATCGAGGACACCCGCGAACTGTCGCTGTACCACGACAACTGGCTGTCCTGTGTGACGCGTGAGCGACTCGACAAGGCCGCAAACGTCACGATGTACGATCTCCTCCGGTCGGCGTTGCGACACCGCCCCGAGTACATCCTCGTCGGCGAGGTCCGCGGCGAGGAGGCGATGACGTTGTTCCAGGCGATGAACACCGGCCACACGACGCTGTCGACGATGCACGCCGACTCGGTCCAGACCGTGATCAACCGCCTCGAAAACGAGCCGATCAACGTCCCCCGTGCGATGGTCCAGTCGCTCGATATTCTCTGTGTCCAGCGGCTCGCGCGGTTCGGCAGCGAACGCGTACGCCGTGCGGGGACGATCGCCGAAATCGAGGGGATCGACCAACGGACCGGCGAACTCGATTACGCCGGTGCCTACCGATGGGACTCCGCGACCGACAGCTTCAACGAGGGGACAGAGAAGCTGACCGAAAAGATCCGCGAGGAGCGTGGCTGGTCGAAATCCGAACTCCTCCGTGAACTCCAGCGCCGGCGTCGGTTCCTCGAGTTCCTTCAGGATCGGAACATCACCCAGTACGAGCAGTTCACTGCGATGGTAAACCGTTATTACGCCGTTCCGGAGCAGGTGATGGCCCGGATAGATGCGGCCGAGCCGGGCCTCGGCTCCGGCGCCGACGAACAGGCCACCCCCGACGGAGGAAAGCCGGTCGATACCGACTCGGGAGCGAGGGGTAAGACCGATGGGACCGACGTCCCGGGCAGGTAGATGCTCCGAGTCGTCCCGCTTGCCGTCGCAGTCGTACTTTTGGCCACCTTCGCCGCGGCGTCGTTCAGCGCCCGCGTGGACGCGTTGGTCACGCGGACGGCGTTCGTGGTGTTCGGCGGCCGTCGGATCGAGCACGATCCGAGCAGAGAGCAGCTCCTCCGGTCGGCATCTATCGGCGTTCCGTACCGCGAATACGCAGCCAAGACGTACGTGTACGTCGCCGGTGTCGGCGTCGCCGGCGCGGTGATCGGGGTCTATGCGGGTGCCGCGGTGTTGGCGGCCGCGTCGGCGGCGGGAAGCGGCATCGACCCGGAGTTGATCGCCGCGGTACTCGACGCGTTGACGCTCGACGGTACCCGATTCGGGCTGCTTTTGATCACCGGCGGGCTCGTGGGCGCGCTCACGGCGGGGACGGCCAACGCGATCCGGTGGTGGCTGCCGTCGGTTCGAGCGGACGCTCGCGAACGGGAGATCGATGCCGGGCTCCCCCGCATGGTCGCGTTCATGTACGCACTCAGCCGCGGTGGCATGTCGTTTCCGGACGTGCTGCGGACGCTCTCGGCAAACGAACGGGTGTTCGGCGAGGGGGCGACCGAAGTCGGGATCGCCGTCAAAAACGTCGACCTGTTCAACGTGGACATCGTGACGGCCGTTCAGGATCTCTCCGATAACACGCCGTCCGAACAGTTCGGGACGTTCGCCGAAAACCTCAGCAGTGTGCTTCAAAGCGGCGGCGACGTTTCGGGGTTCCTCCACGAGCAGTACGAGCGCTACCGCGACGAGGCCGAAGAACAGCAAGCGGAGATACTCAACCTCCTCGCGACGACGGCGGAGGTGTACGTCACCGTCATCGTCGCCGGGATGTTGTTTCTCATTACGGTTCTCCTGATAATCGGGCTCACGGCCGGCGACACGCTCCTCCTGATCAGAGTCCTGACGTACGTCGTCATCCCGGCCGCGAACGTGCTGTTTCTCGCGTACCTCCTCGATATCACACAGCCGCTGCGCGCGACGGGCGAGAAACGACACAGCGACGACAAATCGGCTCCGATCGCGAAACAATCGGTCGAAAGCGACGGCGGGTACGTCCGGCCGCAGTCCGGGGCAAACCACGAACGGTTGTCCACCTACCGGAGCGTCCGCTCGGTGCGGGAGACGCTCGCGGCACCGATCCAGTCGCTGCTCGAACGCCCACGGCTGATCCTGTACGTCACGGTGCCGATCGCGCTCCTCGCGACGATCGTCCGCCTTCCGTCGGTCCTCGCAAGCGGTGTCGACGTTCGAGCGTTGGACGATCTGCTTGTCCAGGCGACGATCTTTCTCACGGGGACGTTCGCAATCGTCTACGAGTACAAAAACAGACGACTCAAACGGCTCGAAGCGGCCGTCCCGGATCTCCTGGAGCGTCTCGCGAGTCTCAACGAATCCGGTATTTCGATCGTCTCGTCGTTCGATCGCGTCCGGCGTAGCGACATGGGCGAACTCGACGCGGAGATCAACCGAATCTGGCGCGACATGAAGTGGGGTGCGACGACCGAGGAGGCGCTTTCGCGGTTCGAAACCCGGGTCCAAACCCCCGCGGTAACCCGCGTCGTGACGCTCATCACGAACGCGATGCGCGCCTCGAACGAGATCGGGCCCGTCCTCCGTATCGCCGCCGAGCAGGCCCGATCGGACCTCCAGCTCCGACGACAGCGGAGACAGGAGATGTTCACCTACCTGGTCGTCGTTTACCTCTCGTTTCTCGTTTTCCTCGTTGTCATCGCCGCACTGGAGCTCGTTTTGATCCCGAGCCTGCCGGACGTCGGCGCGGTCGGCGGCGACGTGGGCGGGCCGCTCGAAGGGGTCGGAGGCGGCGACAGAGAGGCCTACCAGCTCGTGTTCTTCCACGCCGCGTTGATCCAAGCGACGCTCTCGGGAATCGCCGCCGGGGTCATGGGAAGCGGGACGATCAAGGACGGTATGAAACACGTGACGATCATGCTCTCGATCACTTATTTTACGTTGACGTTCGTGGTCTGACCGGCGTTCCTTTCGTCGCTCTCTTGTCGGCCCCCGCGGAATGCCCGGTATGGACGATAGATCGGGCGTTCGGGCCACCTACGAGCGGATCGCCGGCCACTTCGCGACGACGCGGGAGTACCCCTGGCCGGAGGTCGAATCCTTCTGTGGGGACCGGCGCGCCGACACGGCGCTCGACGTCGGCTGTGGGAACGGCCGCCACGTCGAACTCCTCGCCGAACACGCCGATCGGGTCATCGGCCTCGACGCGAGCCGGGAGCTTCTGGCGATCGCCCGCGATCGCGTCCCTGAGGCGGAGTTTCTGGAAGGCGACGCCGCCTCGCTGCCGATTCGGGACGGATCGGTCGGCCTCGCAGTGTACGTCGCGACGCTCCATCACCTCCCGACGCGTCGGCTCCGGCGTCGGAGTCTCGACGAGCTCGCCCGGGTGCTCGGCCGGGAAGGTGTGTCGCTCGTCAGCGCCTGGAGCACCGCCCACGACCGCTTCGATGCCGACGGCGACGCCGAGGCTGGCTTCGACACCGAGATCGACTGGACGCTCCCGGGCGGCGAGGCGGTGCCCCGGTACTATCACATATACGCGCCCGCGGAGTTCGACGCCGACCTCGCGGCGAGTGATCTCACCGTCCTCGAGTCGTTCGTTTCCAGCGGGAACTGCTACGCCGTGGTCGGCCCCGAGTAACATCCGCGGCCGCCGGGATCACCGACGCCGAATGCCGGGCCCGGGGAGCTGAAACAGCGCCAACCCGAGCAATGCGGCGATCGTCACGGCTGCCAGCGCCGTCAGGGAGACCCCGCCGAGCGGACCGATACCGATCGCCCCCGAAAGGATCCCCGTCGTGACGAGCACCGCGGCACCGAGTTCGACGCGTGCCGAAGTGGCGCCGGTTCTCGGCTGGAGGTACGGATCCAAGTAGCTGAATTTTTCGCCGACGCGAACGGTGTTGTCGTCCGCGTCGAAATCGACGACGCCGAGGTCGTCCATACGCGGGAGATGACACTGGTATAGACCGGTGTAAACGCGTTTGTACTGATCCGAAGACAGTTCGTCGGGAGCGACGCCGTACTCCTCGGCGGCGACTGCCGTGGAGAGTTCCTTGACCGACAGTTCCGGCCCCCGCCGACGAAGACGGGTCACCGCGGCCCGTCGCTTCCCGTTTCGGAGGACGTCAAACGCCTCCGATTTCGACAGCCCCGGTTCGCTCTCCTCGTCGGCGTGTCGTGTGTTCGCTCGGCCGCCGCGCCGGTTTTTCGGAACCACTAACCCCCTCATACCCAGTCCATCGGGACCCGAAGCCATTGTTAATGCGGACTTACCGGTGGTTAAGCGGCTTTTAATCGCGGGGACAAGCGTCGGTGATCCCCACGCGTCCGTCGTCGGAACCGTACATCCGTGTAACCGTGCCTCATCGAGCGTACATCATGAC
>CAZOFL010000082.1:7613-10634 GCA_964579035.1 uncultured Natronomonas sp.
CGTCGTCGGAACCGTACATCCGTGTAACCGTGCCTCATCGAGCGTACATCATGACGTTACTTCGAACCCACTCAGCGGTATATTCTCCGTTACTAACCGGGCCTCCCGTGTCGATGGAAACAGTATGCAGCATCCGATGGGTAGGTGTCGACGCGCTGTGCCCGACGGCGCCGTCGGCCCCGGCAGTCGTTTCGCTCGCTGTGACGGAGATGCCCTCTGCCCGGAGGTCGCGGATTCCCCGGCAACCGGCTGTCGATGCCGTCGTCCGGATCTGCTCGACGGTATCGGGGAGTCACCGATCCTGGCGGCGTGCCAGGTGGTGCACGGTCAGTCGCTCCGGCGAACTGCCTCCCCGTCCCCGTCTCCTCCGGAATGACCCGGCCACGTGACGATCGAGGACGGTGGTTTCTGCCGTACGCGATACCGGGGGTCGTGCTCGCGGGGCTGGTGTCGTTACAATCCCTCGACACCGTCGAGTACTCCGAGTTTACTTTGGGTGCGATGACCACTGTGGGGGTGGCAGTGCTACTTCTCGTGGCGGCTGTCCACTACGCCGTCGTGTACCGGAGGCGGTGAGTTTCCGGCGAGGATGGTCGCGGACTCGCGAGTCGTTCCCTATGTGATCGATCCCCGCGCATCGAGCAGCGCCAGCAAAAAGAACCCGATCGCACCCACGACGATCCACAGCGGCGCCCCGACCCCGGCTACCGGGGCGACGTCGAGCAGCGATAAGAAGGGGACGCTGGAACAGGCGAGGGCACACCCGGCGACGAGGGGTGATTCGTCCGGCCGTTCGGGCGAGTCCAGATACGGTTCGAACTGTTTCGAACACGCACGCAACTGCACCGTTCCCCGATTCTTGTCGTAATCGAGCGCCCCGACATCGTCCATCATCGGCAAGTGATTCTGATACAGTCCGACGTACACCCGCTTTCGTTCCGAAGACGACAGCCGCTGGACCGTGGTGTCGTTTTCCAACGCCGCGATGTGCTCCGCGATGTCGCCTGTAGTCGAGGCTCCGTTCTCGAACAGATACTTAAGGACGGTTCGCCGGCGACTGTTGTACAACACTTCGAACAGTTCGTCCTCGGAGAGCCGTTCGGAGCGACCGGACGTTTCCCCGGGTGTCCCGCGTAGTTCCTCAAGTGATTCGGCGCGCTCGAGCGTTTCCCGTATACTGTCGCGACGGCTCCCGTCCCGCTTCGATCCCTGTTGTTCGCTCATCGTTCGTGGCCTCTGTTGGTGACATGATCACCATACTCATTGTTATGACAACCATTCGGTCCCGCCGGGGAGGATTTAATGAGGTGTTAAGCACCGTCGACGACCCCGGGCGCCGACGTCCGGTCCGAGACGGTGATAATGGTCGGTTACGTATCTTGTAATTCGACATCCTGCAGGCGGTTGGGACCGGAAAACCATCGCCGGTATGGCACCGACTGAAGTCGTATAAACTGTCTACTAGGGAACACAATACACATAACAAAGCGTTGCTTTATCCATTATACAACGGGAGCCACACATGAGAGACCGTATCAACCGCCGACGATTCGTCGCGTGTTCCGGCGCCGCGGGCATCGTCGGTGTCACCGGCTGCGTCGGTTTGGGTGAAGAACCGGGCGAGGAAGGCGGACAGAGCGAAGCGTCGTCGAGCAGCGACGGCGAGCACGAACCACGCGAACAGCCCGACGGGTTCGATTTTCCACCCGGAGCGGACGAAAGCGGCATCGTGACCGAAACCGTCGTAGCGGGCGGCCGACAGTTCATCGACGAACGGGATCGGTATCGGACCGCCCAAAGATACGAACTCGACCCCTCGGACGCGCCGACCGACGAGATAGAGATCACCTACGACGTCGACGGGCTGCTCGTCCACGAACGAGAGACGCGAAACGGCGTCGAAATCAACCGATGGCGAACACCGGAGCGGACCGTCGCCCGATCCGTCGACTCCGATGCCGACCGAACCGGTCAGTGGGAAAGCCGGACCGCCGAGTCGACGAGTCCATACGGCAACGCGCTCGATCGGTACCCCTTCGAAGAGACCGCCATCCCGGCGCTGCTCGAGAGCGCAGCGCTGGAGTTCGACGGTATCGTCACCGAATCCGAACAGCCGTATGCCCGCTACACCGGCGAGATCACCCGTGCCGAACCACCCGTGCTCCGGCGGCCGAACAGCGCGCGTGTCGAGTACCGACTCGAATCGATCTCCGGGGGGAACGTCGCGATGCTTCTCGCCGAGAGCGGTGCGATCCGGTCCGTCGAATACGAGCTTTCCGGCGACGGGGTTCGACGGACACACGACGGTCCGGAGGAGGTCGGGATCGGGACGAGCGGTGAGTTAGACTTCGAATACGACGAGGGGCTCGAAACGCTCTCGGCACCGGAGTGGGCCGAAACACCCGATCCGAGCGCAACCCGTCGTTTCGAAATCGCGGAGACGAGTCTGGGCGAAACCTACAGTCTCGCTTCCGGACCGTCCCTCCCCGGCTCGGTGGAGCAGGAGTACGCGGAGTTTTATATCACGGCGCAGTTCGGGTCGGAGCGGTACATGGATCGGTACCGTCCGCGAAGGGAGTTTGACACCCGGGACGGCTTGCTCGCTTGGTTGGAGGACGGCGAGCTCCATTTGGACTGGTCGTCGTTCTCCGGACAGGACGCCTTCGTGGCTGCCGACCGGATAGAGATGAGTATCTACCTGTATGCTCCTGAAAAGGGGCGCTCGCTGATCTTCCACGAAGTGCGCTCTCCGGAGTGACGCCCTCTCCGCCCGAAGCCGGAGGAATCCCGAGCGGCGAGGGGTCCAGGTCCGCAAGCACGACGCCGCAACTTCACGCGGCCCGTCTGCCCCGGTCGTCGTGAACGACGGTGCCAAACCGCCTGCGCTTCCGTCCACAGCGTTTTTGACGAGCAACGCCGCCAGAACGATACTCCGGCGGAAGGCGTCGGTCCCAGGTTATAGAACGCGAGGAGCACGCCCCGGGGCGGTTCACAAAGACCGGTTACTCGTCAACACAAGAG
>CAZOFL010000083.1:0-10455 GCA_964579035.1 uncultured Natronomonas sp.
CGTCGACGAGATGCATCGTCGCCGGATGGACGCCGGCGGTCGCGAAGCCGTGGTTTCGCGCCCGCCCGTACCGGAGCCGGAAGCCGCCCGCTTCGGAGGGGTGGCCGAACACCGGCCGACCGGCGATGAGGTCCCTGAGGAACTTCCCTTTCGGCTCGGGACGGGGCGGCCCCTCGACCGGCGGCTCGCCGTCGCCGGTGTCGTCGGCTTTCTTCCGACCGTCGGCCGCCCCACCGTCGGAGCTGTCCGCCGTGTCCCCATCCCCCGCGTCGTTGGACCCCTCCCCGTCGCCGTAGTTGCCGTCGATGAGGTCCTGCAGCCAGGGCCAATCGACTTCGTCGAGTTGTGAGGTGTAGCGCTGGATCTTCGGGGCCTTCTGGGCGATTCCCTCACCCAACACGAGACACATTCCGCCGCGAGCGTTGTTCGTGTCGACCCGTTCGAGGTCCCGGAACCCGGAGACCTCCTCGTCGCCCGTCGCCTCGCCGTCGAGCATGACGGGTATGTGTTTCGCGATGAACTTCGCCTCCTTGTCCTTGGGCGCGTACTGCAGGCCCGTTTCGTTGTCGTACAGCGACAGCTCCTCGGCGTAGCGTTCGATCTCATCGCTTCGGGCGCTGTACTCCTCGACGCCGATGAGCGTCCGGGTGTAGTCGGCGACGAGCACCGACAACGCCTGTGCGGTCCCCCCCGCCGACCGGATCGGCCCGGCGTAGTAGATGTTGATGAACTCGGTCCCGTCGTCGTTCTCGAGGAGTTCGACTCGGTCGATCCCCTCGATCGGCGCGGCGACGACGCCCTCGGTCAGCAGCGCGACCGCGGTCCGGACCGCACCCTCGACCTTCCCGGCGCGGGTGTCGTACTCGCCAACCGATCCGTCCGCGAAGTCCGCTGCGAGTTCGAGCGCCGCCTCCTCCCGGGAGAGGTCGGGGTCGTCCTCCATTTCCCGAACACGTTCGGCGACCCCGTCGATGCCGAGGATGTTCTCGACACGGTCGGCCATGTCCTTCGCGATCGGTATCTCGACGCTCTCAGTCGGATCGCCGCCGCGGCTCCGCGCCTCGTTGGCGACCGAGAGCGCGTCCTCGAGGCCGTCCTCCAGCCGCTCGAAGTATCGTTCGTCGTCCGGTCGCATTTACAGCGGCCACGGATTCAGGTCGGTGACCCCGTCGTGTTCGCGCCCGCCTCCGCCGTGCCCGAGTCGGACGACGTACCCGCCGCCTTCGACGCGCCGATAATACATACGAAACTCAACACACCGGGAGGCTAAAAGCGTTGTCTGCGCCCTCCGGAGCGCGGCGCTGAGGCTCTCCGGAGGCACCGAACGGGCGCGGAAAAAACGGCTACTGCCAGTCGTCGACGGCGACCGTCGTTTCGGTCGACATCGTGAGGTACGCCTCCTCCCGGCAGAGTTCCGCGATCACGAGCTGCTCGCCCGCGTCGCTTTCGTCCACCGCGGCCATAACATCACAGCCGGTCCCCGCCACCTGAGCCGCCTGGTTCTGCGACATATATGCCAATAGTTGACAGTGAATATATAACGGTAACGATGTGATGACGTGTCACACCAACCGCCCCTTTCAATTGAGTTTCTTGACCCCTGTTTCGGCTCGTCTCCCGACCGGTTCACTAACGCCCTGCCGTACCAACGACGCCGGACGAGGATCCACTCGGGGCCGAACGCGTAGGCGGTGTCCGGACCGCCAAAAAAGGTGAACGCCGACAGAAGCGTCGCGAAGACGGCGGTCACGATGGCGACGGAACCGACTCGAAGCAGGTCGCCCTCGGGACGCTGTGCGCCGACGAAGAGCAAAACCGCGGTCACAGCGGCGATGAGTACCATCGAGCGGGTGAACCGCGCGACGTCGACACCCGACGATCCGGTGTTTTTATCGTGATAGTAGTCGATCCGTGCGACGCTCCCCGATCAGGAGAACTTGTGAACGGTCATATCGAGCGTATCGAGGTCGATGACCGGTGCGTACCCGGCGTCGGGGTCGATGTTGACGCTCTTTTGAAAGTCCGTCTGGGCCTGCCAACAGCCGGAGTTGACCGCCATCACGTTGCGGTACTTCCCCCAGCCGAGTTTGTGAACGTGTCCGGTGTGGAAGATGTCCGGCACCTCGTCGATGACGAGATAATCCTTCTCTTCGGGTGCGAGGCGGGTGTGGCCGCCGAACTGCGGGGCGACGTGGCGTTTTTTGAGCAGCTGATACATCGCCCGGTGCGGTTCGTCGTAGTTCGCCTTCTCCTCGGGGAGTTCGGCGATGACCTCGTCCAGCGACACGCCGTGGTACATCAGTACGGAGACGCCCTCGATCGTGACGACGGCTGGATTCGAGACGATCCGCGCGTCGTGGGCCGTCATGATCCCCCGGAGTTCCTCGTCGAAGCCGGGTTGGGGTTCGGCCAACCGGACGGCATCGTGGTTTCCGGGAATCATCACGATCTCGATATCGCCGGGCACCTCCTTGAGGTACTCCGAGAACCGCCGGTACTGATCGAAGATGTCGACGATGTCCAACTCCTCGTCCTGGTCGGGGTAGACGCCGACGCCCTCGACCATGTCGCCCGCGATGAGCAGATACTCGATCCGGTCGGCGTCCTCGGTGTGGAGCCACGACGTAAACCGGCTCCACGCGTCGGCCATGAACTCCTGGCTGCCGACGTGGACGTCACTTATAAGCGCGGCTTTGACGTGTCTGTCCGCTGTCGAGGGCTCGTACGTCCGAGGGACGTCCGGAAAGTACAGATCGTCGACGAAGAGGATCCCGCCGTCGTCCGAGAGAGTCCCGTCGACGGCGATCACCTCGTCGTATAACAGCTCCTCGACGAGGCCCGCGATCGCCTTGTCCTTCATCACCAGACACGGGAAAACGCCCGTCGTGTCTTCCAACTCGACCAGCCAGTGACCCGAGGCCGTCGACCGGATGTCCGAGACCATCCCGACGATCCCGGCGTCGCCGCCGCCGGGACTGGCCTGCAGCGCCGTCGCGTTGCGGTGGTTCACCCGGCCTCTAAGCTTCCCGGCCAGCCGCTCGTACCGGTCCCGAAACGTCGACACGAAGTCATCGTACTCGCCGGTTCCCGTCGAGTAGCCGGTCATGTCGTTGTCGATCTCGAGCGATCGAAGCGACCGATCGGCGGTTCGGCCGGACGTCGCCGGTCCGTCGGTTGTCGGTTCGTCGTCCGCCACCGCTCCCCCCGTGGTCGAACTCCCGTTCGCCGGACCGTCGTCGCCCCGCATCGCCACGCTCCGAGACCCCTCCGTTTCAACTGGAGGCGACGCGGTACCGTCTCCCACATCCCGATCCGCGGTTCCAGTTGAAACGGAGGGGTCGTCCGATCCGGCGTCACGATCCCGTTTTGGGCCGTTAGGATCCCCTTTACGCCCCTCTGATGCGCCTTTTTTATCCGCCGCACCCTCCCCCGATTCCGCGGGGGCCGTTTCATCTCCAGGTGACGCATCGTCGGCAATCGGGTCCCGTCGCGCGCGTGGCTGAGCATCGAGCGCCGTCCGGACGTCTTCGGCGGTGAGTTTCAGCGCATCTTCCGGTGTCGCTTCGACAGCGAGCGCAAGCGCCTCGGCAGTGTCGCCCGCCCCGGCCAAAAGCGTGATCGCCTCCCTGTCGGCGGTGTAGCCGCAACTCGCGAGTTCGCGGGCGATGCGCGCCGGTTCCTCCAGTGGCACAGCCACACCTCGGCACCGGTAGAGAAAAACGTAGCGGACCCCGCTCCGGTTTTATATCGCGGAGCGGGCCGAGTGGTTCACCCCTTGTCCGTGTGCCCGAGTACCCGTCCGACTCCCGGGAGGACGGCCGCGAGCCGGGCGACCCACCCGAGTTTGAAAAGCCCGATCTGTGAGAGCACCCCGAGAACGAAAAGCGTCCCGAAAAGCGGGACGTCGACGCCGACGACGGCCGTCGTCGCGAGCGGATCGAAGAGGATCGGATCCGGAGAGAACCCATCGCGGGCGGCGGTCAAATCCACGAGCGCGACCGATCCGGAGGCGAACGCCGAGCCGACGAAGGCGGTAATAAACATCAGCGCGAACTTCGTGAGAGTGAGGCCGATGAACGCGCCCGCAACGCCCGCGACAATCATCACCAGATACCGGATCAGGCCCCCTTCAGTGAACACCGGCGTGATGACGGACAGCCCGATGTAGGCCCCGACGACGAACGCCGGAATCGCCGTCGCGACCGAAAGCGCGACGTAGGCCAACGCGGCACCCAACGCCCCACCGACGACGACGACGGCCGCGAACCCGACGACGCCACCGGCACCGAACGCGCCCAGAAGCTGTGGTGCAACGACGTAGCCGCCGGCCGCGCCGATGAGCAAGCCCAACAGCGCGGTGGCGTACACCGACAGTGCCGCCCCGAAGAACACGAGCACCACCCCGGCGAGCACGAGACCGATATCGACGAGTTCCATACCGAAGCCTCGCCGTCCATCGAAATAAGTGTGGAGGCCGCTCAGCCGTCGAACCCCCCCGGCGACACTACGCTTCGATCTCGATATCGACTGTGGCCTCGTCGAACGCCGAAAGCTCCGCGTCGGGGCCGAACCGGACGAAGAACTGCTGGCTCCCCGTCGCCGGGAGCTCCGCTATGCGGACGTCGTCGGTCCCCAGCGGGTCGCCGTCGTCGTCGAGAAGCGTCACCTCGACCCAGACCGCCTCCACGGGCCCGTCACCGACGTTTCGCACCGTTCCGGTGACGATGACGGTCGCGTCGCCCCCGCCGGCGTCGTGAAGCGTTGCCTCCGTATCGTGATCGATCGCCGGGTCCTCGAAGACGCCGAACCCGACCAGAAACCCCGCGACACCGGTCGCGAGCAACAGGACAAACACGATCCAGACGGCCGGTGCCGCGGCCGGAACCCGCCCTCGAAGCGGGGCGATGGACAGCGCGAGCACACCACCGAACAGCAGCGCGACCCCGCCCCACGGCGAATGCGCGAGGACGAATCCCGAAAAGACGACCGCGACCGCACCGAGCGCCATCGCCAACGCGTCGAGTGCGGTGAGACGCATCACACCAGGATGAACGCCGCGGCACCGACGACACAGAGCGCCGTCGCGGCGGCCGCGGTTGGGCGGTCACCGAGGGGGCGCCCGAGCCGCGACTCGAGGAGCTCTCCCGTCGCCGGGAGCACGAACAGTCCGGCAAGAAGAAAAAACAGCCCGGGGCCGGCCGTCAGCGTCGCCAACCCGACGACGACGCCGAGATACCCGAGCGCGTATCGGAGACGGCCTCGAAACCCGCCGCCGGAGCCGCCGTGGCCCGTCCGACTCGCTTGGGTGCGCACGTACTCGTTGAGCCGCCGGCTCGCTTCCTCGTTCTGCGGCGTCGCACAGTTCGAACAGAAGTTGTCGGACTCACCGAGGTTAGTTCCGCAGTTCCGGCAGGACGGCATACGATAGGCGACGGTACCGCGCCCGTGTATATGAACACCCGCCCCGACTCACCTTCGGAAACTGATACGCTCCGACGATTCATATTGGAAGCCGAGAAACAGCCCCATGGACGGCTGTATGTCGAGGACTCCCCGATCCGCTGGCCAATCCACCCGTGGCGGTCGCCCGTCCGGACAGCGACCGGTCTGGCCGGCGGTCGCGGCGCTTCTCGTCATCTGCGTCGTCCTCGTCGCGACCGCCCCAGCGGCCGCCGACGGGCCCGCCTTCGGCGACGACGGCGTCACGATCACCGACAACGAGTCCTGGGTCGGCATCGAGGACGACCACGTCGTCGCAATCGAGGCGAGCGACGTCGAGACGGCCGACGGAAACGCGACGGTGACCGTCGATCTGGCGGGCTGGGACGGGTCGGCCATCGACCCGGATCCGGGCGTGGCGATCCACACCGACGGCGTCGAGATCGTCGGTGCCGTCGAAACCGACGGCACGGAGACGACCTTCGAACTCAACGATACCTCCGAGACGACGATCGACCTCGAGGTGACCGTCGAGTTCACGTTGGATCACCCCACGGACTCCTCGTTCGACGGCGCTTCCTACGAAGCGGCGGTCGAGATAATCGACTCCGAAGGGACGGCGACGGGGGCCGCCGAGCTGACGATCAAGCGACTCTCCTATGCGGTCGACGGCGAGGAGCGGTTCCCGCCCTCCACGGAGTTCGCCTTCTCGAACCAGACGGTGACCGCAACGAATCTGGATCCGGCAACGACGTATCAACTGTACGAGTTCGACCCCGAGGACGGTTCGTTCGGCGGTTTCAAGACGCCACCGGACCGCGTCAACGACACGACCGCGAGGATCGAGACGGCCGATCTGTCGACCGAAACGGGATGGTTCCTCCTCCGCGCGGACGACGGACGCATCGCTCCCCGCTCGGAAAACGCGTTCCAGCTCCAGCCCCACGAACTGACGACGACGGCGATCGACGACACGGTCGACAGCACCGGCGACGGTGCCGAAACCGAAATCGAGATCGACTCCCCCGTCCGCGGCACCGAGTTCACGGTGAACGTCACCTCCCCGGAGTTAGACGCCGAGGCGCTGTTCGACGTCTTTGACGGGGACGGTAACGACGCGGTCTCGCGGATCGACGGGTCCGAGGACGCGATCGGGATCGCGGTCGATCCCGGGGACACGATCCCCGTGGCGTTCGACCCCGTCCCGGCGGCCACGTACGGCTTCGAATTCGAAGCGACGGACACGCGGGCGACCGACAACACCGCGATCAGCGTCGAGGAGCGGGACGTCAACGCGGAGTTCGGCAGCGATGTCTTCGAGACGGCGGCCGGGGAGATCGTCGAGATCGACATCGCACTCGAGGACACCGACGACGCCTACGTGATGGTCGGTGGCGATCGGGGGAGCGAGGACCGCGTCCTCACGAACTACTTCGATATCCTCCACGTCGAGGGTGACACGACGGTCAGAATCAACACCCGTCTGCTCGGGACGAACGTCCCCTCCAAGGACGTCTACGACGCCGAGGAGGGGTCGGTGACGAGCTATCTGCATGCCCCGGACGACGAGGCGTTCGACGATGTGCAGTTTGCGGGCGGCGCCGACGATATCGAGGAGTTCCGCGCCGACCTCGGGATCGACGACCTGCCACGCCCCCTGCAGCCGGACCGCTACCGGCTCGTCGCCGGGCTTGGGGGGTCGGTCGTCGTCCGCGAGGACGGAGTCCCCGACTTCGAACGCCCGCTCGCCCGCTCGAACCTCCTTTTGACCGACTCCGGCGGGTTCGGGAACGTGACGACGTACGTGGCACCCGAGGGCGGCGCGAACGGGATCGAGGATCCCGATTCGGTCGACGACGAACTGATCGGGACGCTGACCGAACGGCGGACGGTCGCCAAGGGCGATCGGCTCGTCTTCGGGATCGAAGCGGACGGCCTCACGGGCGTCATCTCCTGGCTCAATGCCCGGATGGGGTCGGACGGCGTCGGGACCGATCCGGCGACGCTTTCGAAACTGCTCGAGTTCCCCGACGGCTTCCGCATCGACGGCCGCCAGACGAACCCGGGAGCGAACGAACGCGTCACCGAACTCGACATCGACGGCGCGACCGACGGGGAGCTGTATCTCGTCCCCGAACCGGGCGACGAGACCGACGCCGCCCGATACAACGAGCGCTACTACCTCGTCATCGACACCCGTGGAACCGGGCCGTTCGGCCGCGAGATCGCCCCTGGCGACGAGTACCGGTTCAGCTTCGGCTACAACTCGACGGGCCAGCCGAACTGGTTCGACACGGTGGATCACGACGCGGTCGATCCCAACGGTGCGGCTCCGCATTTCCCCTACTACGGTCCCGACGCGGAAAACCGGACCGAGACCCGCTTCGTGACGATCGAGGACCCGACGGCCGGGTACGCCCCCGTCGACGCCGAGGGCCGGCCGATCGTCCGGAGTTCGGAGAACGCAACGCTGTCGGGGACCACGAACATCGCACCCGGAACGGACGCGACGATCCAACTGGTCGCGGCCAACAGGAGCCAGCCGACGCGGATCACGATCGAGGACGTCGAAATCGGCAGCGACGGCGCGTTCAACGTGACGCACGATCTCTCCGTGCTCGATACCGGAGAGGCACTCGAAGCCGAGTTCTACGCCGAGCAACAGCTCGTCGACAAGCGCGCAGCGACGATCATCGGCGAGACCGACGAAATCGTCCACTACGAACTCACCGACCACACCGAAAACGCGACGGTCGTTTCGGGCGCGACACTCGAGAGGGTCTCCGCCACGATTGAAAACCGTGGCGTCATCGCGGATAGACAGGTAGTCGAACTCGCTATCGACGGCGAGGTGGTCGCCGGTCGGGCCGTCGAACTCGACCCCGACGAGAACGCGACGGTCGAGTTCTCACACGGCACCGCCGACGTTCCCCCGGGCGAGTACAACTACACGGTGTCGACGAACGAGGACGCGGCGTCGGGCCGTCTACTCGTCGAAGCGAACGAGACGGAACCGGAAACCGACGAGCCGGCGTCAGACGACGGGGGCGATTCACCCGAGCAGGGCGACGGCCCCGTCGACGACGCGCCCGACGAGGACCCATCCGACCCGTCCGATGACGCGCTCGGGGCGGTCACCGCGGCGCCGATCGGTGCGAGACACGCCATCGGCGGCGCCGCGATCGTCGGGGCGGTCCACGTGCTCGGTTCCGTCGCCTGAGCGGCCTGCGGACGATCGCCGGGAACCGCCGACCGCCGGACCCTACTGATAAATGGCCCGAGCGATCCGTCTCAGTCGTCGCCCGCCGCCCGTCGTCCACCCGCCCGCGGGCCGTCGATATCGACCGCGGGTAGATGATCGCGGAGGTAGCGCCCGGTGTGGGAGGCGTCGACCCGGGCGACCGCCTCGGGGGTCCCCTCGGCGACGATCTCGCCGCCGCCCTCGCCGCCCTCGGGACCGAGGTCGACGATGTGGTCGGCGTTCTTCACGAGGTCGAGTTCGTGTTCGACGACGACGACGGTGTTGCCGTCGTCCGTGAGACGGTGGAGAACGTCGATCAGTTTGCGTTCGTCCTCGCTGTGGAGGCCGGTCGTCGGCTCATCGAGGAGATACAGCGTCTCCCCGGTGTCGCGCTTGCCGAGTTCCTCGGCGAGTTTGATCCGTTGGGCCTCCCCGCCGGACAGCGTCGTCGAGGGCTGGCCCAGCCGCATGTACCCCAACCCGACGTCCTTCAACAGTTCGAGCCGTCGCCTGATTCCGCTGTGGCCCTCGAAAAACTCGTAGGCCTCGTCGACCTCCATGTCGAGTACGTCGGAGATGGTCGCGCCCTTGTACGTGACTTCGAGTGTCTCGTCGTTGTAGCGAGCCCCCTCGCACTCCTCGCAGGGGACGTACACGTCCGAGAGAAAGTTCATGTCGATCTTGACCGTCCCCTGACCGCCGCAGGACTCACACCGTCCGCCCTTCACGTTGAACGAGAACCGCCCCTTCTCGTAGCCGCGCCGCTTCGAGAGCTTCGTCTCGGCGAACAGCTCCCGGATGTGATCGAAAACGTTCGTGTAGGTCGCGGGGTTCGACCGCGGCGTCCGGCCGATCGGTGACTGGTCGATGAGTCGGACCGTCTCGACGTTCTCGACCCCCTCGATGTCGTCGTGCTCGCCCGGGAACACGTCGGTGTCGTTCATCCGCCTGACGAGACCCTTATAAACGATCTCGTGGAGCAGCGTCGACTTCCCGGAGCCGGAGACCCCCGTAATCGCGGTGAAACAGCCGAGCGGAAGCGAGACGTCGAGGTCGGCGAGGTTGTGCTGGCGGGCCCCGCGGACGGCCAGGTAGCCGTCGGGGTCGCGGCGCTCGTCGGGGACGGGGATGGCTCTGTCGCCGGCGAGATACTCGCCCGTCACCGACGCCTCGGCGTCCATCACGTCCTCGACGCTCCCGTTCGCGACGACCTCCCCGCCGCGTTTGCCCGGCCCGGGACCCATGTCGATGACGGTGTCCGCCCGCCACATCGTCTCCTCGTCGTGCTCGACGACGACGAGGGTGTTCCCGAGGTCTCGGAGCCCCTCGAGGGTATCGAGCAGGCGGTCGTTGTCCCGCTGGTGGAGGCCGATCGATGGTTCATCGAGCACGTAGAGGACGCCGACGAGCCCCGATCCGACCTGCGTGGCGAGGCGGATCCGCTGGCTCTCCCCGCCGGACAGCGTCGAAGCCTCCCGATCGAGCGTCAGGTACTCGAGGCCGACTTCCTCCATGAACCCGAGGCGGGCGCGGATCTCCTTCGTGATCTCCTCGGCGATCGTCCGCTCCCGTTCGCCGAGATCGGCATCGAGCCCTTCGAAGTGCTCGAGGGCGTCACCGATCGACAGTCGGTTGATTTCGGTGATCGAGGTTCCTGCGACCAACACCGCTCGGGACTCGGCTTTCAGCCGCGTCCCCTCACAGGAGGGACACGTCGTCGTCGCCATGTACTCCTCGATGTGTTCGCGCGTGCTCTCGGAGTCCGTCTCGATGTA
>CAZOFL010000084.1:0-10392 GCA_964579035.1 uncultured Natronomonas sp.
TCAGACACTCGACGACTGCGTAGATCTCCTCGGGCGCGTTCGGGCCCGTTTCGAGATCCTCCCAGAGGTTTGCTCCAGCCATACCCGACTGTTGTGCCTGAGCGCCGCAAAGAGCTTTCGACATCGGGTCGGTCGGAAGCCCTCGGCGTTCAGGCCGAATCGGCGGTCTCGAGCGTCAGCCGAAGCGATTCGGTAACGCAGTCGCGCTGTTTCTCGGTCGGCCAGGCGTTCCGGGGGAAGTATTCGGACCGGAACTCCTCGCGCTCGTCGGGCGTCGATTTCCCGATCGGTTTCGCGTAGTGGTTGCTCATGAAATCCGCGAACGCCGCCGCCGTCTCGCCGTGTACCTCGCCGTGTCGCTCCCGGACGCGGTCGGCGATCGCCCGGTTGTGGCTGTCGATCGCCTCCCAGTCCGCACCCGATCCCGGCCCCGAGATCGGGCGCTCGATCGCCCGATCGGTGTCGTCGATCCGGTCGATCTGTACGGTGCCCTCCTCGACCCACTCTTCGGGGTACAACACGAGCGTCTCGCCGGTGTCGCCCTCGCGGACCCGAACGTCGTAGGAGTGCCCCTCGAGGAGCGACTCCCGTTCGCGCCGATACGCGTCGCGTTCGTTGTCGTCGACGGCGTTGGTGATCCGCCGCGTCAGCGTCTCCGCGCGGTCGATTACCCCGTCCGGAAGCGGCTGTTCGCCCCCGGGGTCGTCGGCCGCCGCGGTCGATCCCCCCTCCGTCTGTGGCGTGTCGTCAGCCATCGAGCGCCTCGTTCGCCAGTTCGTCGGCGCGGTCGTTTATCTCTCTCGGAACGTGGTCCAGGCTCCACTCATCGAATCGCCGGAGGAGTTCCCGAACCCGAACCCGCCTTTCGCGCATCGTCGGATCGTTCGTGTCCCACTCCCCGCGGACCTGCTTGACGATCAGTTGGGAATCGCCCCTTATCGCGAGTTCGTCGAAGCCGTACTCGGCAGCGGCCTCCAACGCCTTGATCAGCGCCGCGTACTCGGCCTGGTTGTTCGTCGCCCGGCCGATCCGCTCGGACCCCTCCGCGGCGATCCCGTCGCCGGTGACGATCACCCACCCGGCGGCGGCAGGACCGGGGTTGCCTCGCGATGCGCCGTCGAAGTAAACGTGTGCGCGACCGCCCTCATCTTTCAAGAGGCCGGCGAGTCGCGCGGGATCGCTGCCCTGCACGACGACCGAATCCTCGTAGGCGACCGCCGTCGCGCCGTCGCGTTCGGCCCGCCACAGCTCGTGGTCGGTGTTTCCGGGCCGAACGTCGACCCCATCGGATTCCAGGCGCTCGCGGGCCAGTTCGGGATCGCAGTCGATAACCGGCATGTAATCGGATGTCGGGCGGGTGGAATAGGGGCTTTTCGGTCACCTGCGAGCGGGGCGGAGTCCGGCATCGACGCCCGAGGGAGTTCGATCAGCGACGGCTCCGTCGGCGTCACATCGTCGACGTCTCGCCGAATAGCATTTTAACGCTGCCCCCAAACGACGCGTATGCGCCTCGACGAGTACGTCGACGACCTCGACCGCGACGAGTCGGTCGAACTCCGGAAACTCGCCGAGGAGAAATCGTACGCGGTCACCGAGTACATCGACGACGCTCGGACGCGGTTCGACGAAACGTTCTCGGACGGGACGCTCGTCGGGTCGACGGCTCCCTCCGTCTTCGTCGGGCGGTCGAGCTATCCACAGGTCTCCGCGGGCGTGCTCGCGCCGGTCGGCGACGAGGCCGCCGCCGCCGACTACGCGACGACGGGTGAGTGGTACCGGAAGGGGTACGACATCGACGATGTCTTCCAGCGCCGGACCGGACTCCTGAACTCCACGCGGCGCTCGAACGTCGACGCCCACGACGTCTGGGACGGCTTCGTCGGCACCCAACGGGAGGTCGCCATCGCCGACCGCCCGGTCGATATCGAACTGGGGCTGGAGGATCGGCCGGGGTTCGACCTCGGCGGTTCCCTCGAGGATATCGCCGCCCCGCGCGGTCCCCGAGTCGGTGCCGACAGCGCTCGGGTGACGGAGAACCCCTCCGTTCCCCGTGCGATCGAGAAGACGCTCTCGGACGATGACTGGCGGGCGACGGGCGCGATTACGTACCTGTATCGCCGCGGCTTCGACGTCTACGACATCAACAACGTCCTCTCGGTCGGCGCACTCGGGCAGAGCGAACACAGGCGGCTCGTCCCGACGCGGTGGTCCATCACGGCCGTCGACGACACCGTCGGGCAGTACCTGCGCGGAACGATCCGCAACGCCCCCTCTATCGACCGGACGTTCGTGTGGCACGCGGAGTATATGTGCAACGAGTACTGGGTCGTCGCCGCGCCCGGCGACTGGGAGTTCGAACTGCTGGAGCTGAAAGCGCCGGGGAGCATCTGGAACCCCGATCCGAACGGCCAACTGTATATGGCCGCCGACAGCGAGGGGTACGAGGGCCGGACCGAGTACGTCGACGAGACGTCGGGGGCGTACTACGCCGCCCGACTCGGTGTTCTTGAGGCGCTGGCCGAACGCGACCGCCAGGCGAAAGTATTCGTCGTCCGACACGCGACGAACGGGTACTGGGCGCCGGTCGGCGTCTGGCAGATACGGGAATCGGTGCGCGACGCGGTCGACTCCGACCCCGCCGTCGCCGAGAGCTTCCATGGGGCGGTCCGGGAACTCGTTCCACGGCTGCCGATATCGATGACCGACCTCCGGCGGAAATCGACGATGGCGGCCGGAGTTCAAAGCGCCCTCTCGTCGTTCGGCGGCGGCACCGGGGGGCGGTAGCGTGGCGGAGTTGGTTAGCGGTCCCGTGCTCTTCGTTCTCGGGCTCTCGGTCCTGTTTCTCGCGTTTCCGGCGGCGTACCTCTATATGATGCTCCGGGAGCGAAACCTCCTCGAACGGTTGTTCCGTCGGTGACGACGGCCACCCGTTCGGGGCGATCGAAAACTGCCGGAGTGCCGTCGGGGGAAGGAACTTAACCCATCGCGTGAAACGGCCTACAACGAGCGATGCTGCTCATCCTCTGTGTCGACCTCGACGACGACCTCGGCCGGAAGACGGCGTACGACACGCCCGTCGTCGGCCGCGACGCCGTCGAGGCCGCCGCCGTCGCGCTCGCGACCGCCGATCCGGAGGATTCGGACGTGAACGTCTGCTTTCAGGGGATCCATCTCCACGACACGATCGACGACGAGTCGGTCGAGGTGGCCGTCGTCACCGGGACCGCAAAGGCCGACGTCTCCGCAAACCGGAAAGTCGGAGAGGAGGTCGATACGGTTATCGCCTCGCTGTCGACCGGCGAGGACGTGCGAGCGATCGTCGTTACCGACGGCGCCCAAGACGAGAGCGTCCTCCCGGTGATCCGCTCGCGGGTTCCGATCGACGGCGTCCGTCGGGTCGTCGTCAGGCAGGCACAAGACCTCGAGTCGATGTACTACACGTTCAAGCAGGTGCTTGCGGACCCTGAGACCCGCGGGACGATTCTCATCCCCCTCGGTATCCTGCTTTTGATATACCCGATCGCCATCCTCGCGGAGTTGATCGGCCTTCCGGGGTCGACGCTCGGCGTTATCTCCGCGCTGTTGGGGCTGTACGTCCTCTTCCGCGGGCTCGGACTCGAGGACACGATCGATAACTCCCTCGAACGGATCCGCGTCGGGCTCTTCTCCGGGCGGGTCCAACTCGTCACGTACGTCGTCGCGGCGGCGCTCGTCGCCGTCGGGGGCGTCGGCGGCCTCGAAGCGACCGAGGCCATCGCCGGCCCCGACTCGGATTCCGTCCGGTCTGTCGCCGCCTTCGCCTACGGCGCCGTCCAGTGGGCCGCCGCAGCCGGCGTCGTCGCCGCTCTCGGACGGATCACGGACGAGTATCTCGCCGGCGGGTTTCGGTGGCGATATCTCAACGCACCCTTCTACGTCGTCGCCATCGCGATCGTCCTCCATGGGGTGAGTGCATTCTTCCTCGCGCTCCCGTTCGCGGGTCTGTCGTATCTCGCGGTGACGCTGACGACCGGGACCGTCCTGGGGTTGACGAGTACCCTCGCCTTCGCCGTCGCCGAACAGCGCTACCCGCGGGATCGCGACTCCGAACTGGCCGGCTGAAATTTATAAAATCGCGAGCGCGGACACGCCGGTCACTCCGATCGATCGGTGTCGCCACCCGTCGCCAGCGTTCGCGAGAAAGACGCCGTCCTCGGTGATCGCGTACACGCCGTCGCCGGAGACGACATCGACAACCGGCCCCGCCACCGGCAGGTCGACGGGCGTCCACTCGCCGGATTCGGATCGTTCGTACAGCAGTTCACCGGTCGCGGCGTAGGCGCGGTCACCGTCGCTCGCCACGATCCGGAACGCGCCGTCGGTCGCACGCATCCAGCCGTTGGCGAGATAGTATAGTCCACCGTCGGTCGCCGCGAGCGGGGTTCCGGCAGTCGAAACGTCGCGAGCGTCGTCGAGGCCGACGTGGGTTCCCTCGACCGTGTAAATCCCCGATTCGGTGGCTGTCATCCCGCCGTCGATCGCGCGGACGCCGCCGGGCGTCGACAGCGGTTTCCACCCGGCGTTGTAGCGGGCGATCCGATCGCCGTCGCTTGCGATGAGCCCCTCGTGGTAGGCGACCGCCGTCGCCGGCCCGAACTCGGTCCGCTCGAATCCTCCGTCGGCACCGACGAGCACGTCCTCCGGGGTGGCAACCGCGAGTCGACCGTCCGCGCTGGCGACGTCGGTCGCCTCCCCGCGGCGCTCCAGTGTGAACTCGCCGACGATGTCGTCCGAGACGGAGATCCGGACGAGGCCGGCCGCCGAGGCGGCGTAGACGACCGCCGCGCCGTCGCCGCCGGCGTAGACGCGTTTCTCCGTGAGACTGGTGTCCTCGTCGCTCATGCGCTGTCTCGGGGCCTCGACCTCGAAAGCGTTTATATCCGGACCGAACGCTCGAACGTCCGCTCGAATGCCCGCTCGCCCCACGACAGCGCGTCCCGGTCGTCGCTGAAGGCGGCGCCGACGAGGATCCCGCCCTCGTATCCGAACACCCCCAGTTCCTCCTCGTCGAAGAGCACGAACGCGTACGGTAGTTCGCCGCGAACGCTCCGGATGTCGAGGCCGTCGACCGACGCCGCCGCACCGAAGCGATCGTATTCGGACCGGAGCCGCGGGATCGCGTCGGATTCGAGAACGAGCGTCGCGGTCTGTTCGTCCGCCTGGACGTTTTCGTGAATGTCGGCGAGAAAGCGCGGCATTCCGGACGGGGATACCACTCGGAGTCGGTCGGCCGCCTCGCCGATCTCGGAGAGTCGATCGAGCGGACGCTCGGGTGCGTGTCGGCCCGGGACCGCGATCCGACCACGTTCGAAGAGCGTCGGCGGGAACGGACGGTCCTCCGGAAGCGTCTCGAGGAGACGCCGGGCGGCGTCGAGACGACGGAGCCGCGCGACGTAGTCGTCGTGACGCTGCCAGGCCAGACGGCCGAACCCCGTCAACGCGTACACTCCGTCGCGCTCCTCGACGAGGCCGGCTTCGTCGAGGCGTTTGAGGGATTTGTACACTGTCGAGCGTGACACGCCGAGATTGTCCCGGAGGTCCCGTTGGCCGCGGGGAGCGTCCGCGAGCAGTTCCAAAAGCGGCGCACGCTTGCGGAGGATATCCGCGATTGCGTCGATGTCGGCGGGCGTTTGCTCGTCCGACGGACCCATTTACCGGGCATTTTTGCCCCGTGAAACTCAAGTGTTTCGTCTCCCGAAACGAGTCCGATTCCCTCGAACGACGTTCGGGTGTCGAAGTATCGGGCGGCGTGTAATCTAAAGTAATCCACGGCCGTCGGTCCAGTTGCGAACCGCTGGCGGTTCGGTCCTCCACCTGACGGTCCCGGCCGACTGTCGGAACCCATTTGTCGTCCCCGCCGGAGGTGACATCCATGGAGCTATTCGGATCGAGCGGGGTCCGTGGCGTCGTCGGTGAGGGGCTGACGCCGGAACTCGTCGGCGACATCGCGTCGGCCGCCGGAACGGAACTTGACGTCGAGGCCGCCGCCGTCGCGCGCGACACGCGAACCACCGGTCGAATGTTTGCGGACATCGCGGCCGGGCATCTCGCCGCAGTCGGCGTCTCGGTCCACCGGATCGGCGTGGTTCCGACGCCGGGAGCGCAGGCGTACGCCGAGCGCCACGGCGTTCCGGTCGTCGTGATCACGGCCAGCCACAACCCCCGAGCGTACAACGGCGTCAAGCTGGTCGGAGCCGACGGGATCGAGCTTCCGAAGCCGACGCTCGAGCGGATCGAGGGCCGACTCTCCGGGGGCGACGCGGGCGGTGTCGGCTACGCGTCGGTCGGGACCAGCCGGACCGTACCGGATGCCGACGACGCCTACGTTGAGGACCTCCTCGGGAGGCTCGAAGCCGAGGGGCGGCGCGACCGGATCGCCGGTGGGAACCTCGCCGTCGCGCTCGATCCCGGCCACGGCGCCGGGTGCGCCACCAGCCCCCGATTTTTCAGGGAGCTAGGCTGTCGGGTCGTCACCGTCAACGCACAGCCCGACGGCCACTTCCCGGGGAGAGAGCCCGAACCGGTCGCCGAAAACCTGGCCGATCTCCGGCGACTGGTCCGCTCGACGGACGCCGACCTCGGGATCGCCCACGACGGCGACGCCGACCGCGCGATCTTCGTCGACGAGAACGGCGACCACGTCGACGGTGACGCGTCTCTCGCGGCACTTGCGGCCGCCGAACTCGGTGGATCGGACGCCGTCGTGTCAGCGGTCAACGTCTCACAGCGACTCGTCGACGTCGTCGACGAGGCTGGCGCCGACCTGCGGTTGACGCCGATCGGGAGTACGTATCTTATCACCCGAATCCGGAAGCTGCTGAGCGAGGGGCGACGAGTCCCGATCGCGGGCGAGGGCAACGGCGGCATCTTCTTCCCCGACCACCGGATCGCCCGCGACGGCGCATACACCGCGGCTCGGTTTCTCGACCTCCTCGTCGATCGCCCCGCAAGCGAGGTCGTCGCTGAGTACGACGGCTACAGCATGCGCCGCCGAAACGTCGAATACGACGATCCCGACGATCGTGACGCGATGCTCGCCGCGGCCGAATCGTACGCGGCCGGTTCCGAGGCCGAACTGTCGACCATCGACGGCTACCGCCTCGATTACGGTGACGGATGGGTGCTCGTGCGACCGAGCGGCACCGAGCCGCTCGTCCGTCTGTACGCCGAAGCTCGGGAGGAAAGTCGGGCCGAGAGCCTGCTCGAAGGGATACACGACGCGGTAGTCGATTCGCGATAGCGGGTACGGTTATCCGGCGTGCTCCGAGAGGGCGTTCCTGACGCGCCGGAGCTCCTCTTTCGCCGACGATAGCTCCGCCCCGACCTCGCCGCGCTCGAGCCGTCGGCGTTCGTCGTCCGTGAGTTCGGCGTCGGCGCGTGCGGCCTCCCGGATTCGTTCGTAATCCGCATCGCGCGTCAACGAGCGTACCTCCCGAAGGGTCGAGACGGCCCTTTCGTCCGCGATTTGCCCGGCAAGCGGGAGGAGTTCCCGGATGCGAAACCGGAGTCGTTCCGCCGGTTCGGGGGGCCAACCGACAGAGAGCGGAGCCGCCGAAAGTCGCTCGAGGTACGTCCGATTCGTCCCGACGCGCCGTTTCAAAAGCGCCGCGTCGTCGACGTAGTGGGAGAGCTTCGACGGGGAGTACTCGGCGTACTCGAGCAGGTCGCCGAGCGAGTATTCGCCGGCATCGTTCCCCCGGACGTACTCGAGTAGCTCCTCCGGTGGGCTCCTGTAATCGACGAACGGCGTAGCGGCGGCACGATCGATGAACTCGAGAAACGCCTCGGCGGACGCCTCCCGACGGAACGTCCGAAACGCCTCGTCGATCCCGTCGTCGTAGGCCGTGATCGGCTCGCGAAGCCGATCGATCGGCGCGTCGAGGTCGGCGTCGCCGAGTTCGAGGAGTCCCTCGAGGGTTTCGATGCGTTCGCACAGCTCCCGGCGGCGCTTTTGGGCTCGCCTTCTCGCCTCGCGCCGCCCGTCGAGGGCGGAGTCGAGTTCGGTCCGGAGCTTTGCGTACCGTCGCACCGGTTCGAGCGCCGCTCGCGCGTCGTCGAAATCGCCCGCCCGGAGCGACTTCGAGACGCCCCCGGTTTTGACACAGCCGTCCGCCTCGACGAACGCGTCCCGTCCGGGGATGTCGTCGGGGATCGATTCCAGCGTTTCGGCGAGGTCGTTCCGGAACTTGACGTACCCCTCGAAATCGTCCCAGTCGGTCGCCCGCTCCTCCCAGCGATCCAGAACGCCTGCGACCGATCGATAGGCGTCCGCGACCTCGTCCAGTTCCTCGCGGTCGAGTCCCTCGTCGGCCAGGTCTTCCCGGAGCGCCTCGACGCGTTCGGCGGCCGTTCGGAGTTCCGTTGCCGCCTCCGCCGCCTGTCCGTGATCAGCCATCGGCGATCACTCGTACACCGTCTCGGGATCGAACACCCGTTCGCCGACGACCTCCCCGTCGAGCGTTCGGTGGAAACAGCTCTCGTAACCGGTGTGACAGGCACCGCCCTCCTGGGTGACGACGTAGAGGATCGCGTCGCCGTCACAGTCGACGCGGATCTCCTCGATACGTTGGACGTGCCCGCTCGTTGCGCCCTTGTGCCACAGTTCCTCGCGGCTCCGGGAGTAGTAATGTGCTTCCCCGGTCTCGCGGCTCCGGTCGAGCGCTGCCTCGGTGACGTAGGCGAGCATCAACACCGCACCCGTCTCGGCGTCCTGTGCGACCGCCGGCAGCAGTTCGTTTTCCTCGAAGGCGAGATCGACGCTCATTGGCTGTAAGTACTCGCTTTGTCGCATAGGCCTTTTCGTTGGCCCGTCGAAAAGGTGGGCGCGTTTCTATCCGGTGGTGACGAGATTCGGCAGACGAGTGTCTGACAAATCCTTATATGCGTGGCCTAATGAATGGTGATAACGATGGGCAACAAGAACAAAACGATCTCCTTTCGGGTCAACGAGGAAGCCTTCGAGACCCTCAGGGAGATCGCCGAGGAACGCGACATCTCGCTGTCGGCCGTGTTCCGCGATTACGTGGACACCCTCGTTGCTCACGACGGGCAGGTCCGGGTCGTCCCGGAGCACGAACTCAAGGGCGGCAGCGCCTCCGAAACCGCCTCGGCCGCCGAGAGCTTCCCGCCGAAGGTCGAGGTCCCAAAGAGCTTCGTCCGCGAGCACGAACGCCTCGAACTCGAGGCCGAACACCTCCGCGAACAGCTGGACGAGTACAAGCAGTACGTGACGCGGCTCAGCCAGCAGGTCGAAGAGCAGGAAGCCGAGGACGTCATCCAACTCGAGGACCTCGACGGCGACGAGAGCGAGGAAGAGCCGTTCCGGCTGGGCTGATCGGTTCCCGGTCCGCTGTTTTTTTAACCCCGTCGGTCCGCCCCGGGACGGAGCGAGTAACGCGAACGACGCCCGTTCGCTACCGGGATAGCTCCCGTTTCCGTCGCCCGATCGCCTCCTCCGCATCGCGTCGTCCATCCACCTCGGCCAGCCGCTCGGCGGCCTCCAGCGTCCGGACCGAGTCGTCCAGAAACGAGAGCACGTCGCCCGAGTACGCATACAGCATGTAATCGTCGCCCATCACGTCGACGATGGCGTCGGGGCCCAGCCCCTCTGCGCGGAGCTCGAGGAGGTAACCGACGAACTTCCGTTCGGGACAGCCACAGTGGGGGTGGCCCTGGCAGTCGCAATCGAGGAAGTCCTCCGCGAACTCGAGTACCCGGTCCCGGGAGGCGTCGTCGAGTTTCGCGATCCCGTCGCCCGAAAAGAGGATGTCCAACGTCGCCCCGGAGAAGGCGCTCTTCGGAAAGCTCGTATCGAGCTGGGAAGCGAGCTGGCGGTGGTTTTTCACGTAGATCTTGTCCGTTATCGCCACGTTCGTCCGTAGTTCACCGGGGTTCAAAAACCCACGGAGGGAATCGTGTGAGACCGTTTCACGGCGCTCGAGAAGCCGTAATGTATATAACTCCAAGATGCCGTATTCGTAAATGCGTGTCCGGGTTGGGGTAGTGGCATCCTACAGCCCTGTGGCGGCTGTGAGGCGGATTCAATTTCCGCACCCGGACCTACTAAATGTTTCCTCTATTTTATTAAAACCAAGATTTCAAATATAAATCCGGGGGAAAACCGGTATGCCCACTTGTCCCAGCTGTGGCGACGAGTTCGACACGCGTCGCGGGCTCGGTGTTCACCACAGTAGTGCCCACGATGAACGACTTCCGAACCGCGAGTGTGCCCACTGCGAGTCAGAGTTCTACTGTGAGTACGAACGGAAATACTGCTCCGATGACTGCCGCGATGACATCCTCCCCGTCGTGAACGACGGGGTTTCCTCCGTGGGAGTCTCGGCTATGCCGATT
>CAZOFL010000085.1:0-10324 GCA_964579035.1 uncultured Natronomonas sp.
GAGTTTGGACCCAAAGCAGGGTTACTGATTCGAAAGTGTACCTCTCCCGTGTTTCGCTGGCTGCTCGCGTCAGCGGCTCCGGTCCGAGAATAAAACGGAGGATCGACCTAGTTGAATGGAATAAATATGATGAATTTTGGACACGAGTAATAAAATGGGTAGCTAATGATCTCAAGTCGGACCAGTAGCGATATGATATAACGCCTTCGCGTGGTCGGCAAAAGAATTAATATACATCGAATAGAGTCGTGAACTGATGTCTGAAATAAAAGCACTATTGATCGGTGAGGCATGGCAATCACTTCAATTTGATATCAAAGGATTCGATTTTTTCTCACGTTCCACATATCATGAGTCCATCGACCCGTTGCAGAATGCGCTCGAAGAGGGTGGTATCTCGACCGATTTTATCCCGACAACTCGGGCAGCCCGTGAAGCGCCGACAACGGTTGAGGAGCTGACTTCGTACGATGTCGTCGTGTTGAGCGATATCGGATACAATACACTTGCACTACCCCCGAAGACATTTGATGAATTTCAGCGGGTACCGGATCGCATACAGCTATTTGAGGATTATGTTCGAGCGGGTGGCGGCCTCGTAATGGTTGGTGGATACCTTTCGTTCCAGGGGTTCAACGCCAAGGCTAATTACAAGGATACAGCAATCGAGAACGCGCTTCCGATCACAATGCAGGCCCACGATGATCGCGTTGAACGATCGGATGGGGCAGTACCTGAGCCCGAAGAAACCGATCACGAGATTCTATCCGGGATTCAAAGCGAGTGGCCCCCACTGTTAGGATATAACCGTGTCACCGTTGACGACGAGGCATCAGAGCTCGTTAGGATTGGGTCAGATCCGCTATTGGTCGTTGGAAATCACGGGGAAGGACGCTCTGCTGCGTTCACAAGCGACTGTGCTCCACACTGGGGAAGTCCTGAGTTCACGGACTGGGACTCTTATCAGGATCTGTGGGTCAACACTGTCGAATGGCTCGCGGAATAGGTCGCCACGGATATCCTTAGGGGATAAGGGAGAACTTATGTATAGTATCTGTACAGTTCACGGGGCTGCCCAGCGCTGAATGGTTGAATCACCATGACGCACCATTCGGTTGATAATGCCCTGTGACCTGTCCGGCCAGTTCCTACAAGAAGTGTGTTGTGGGGTCAGTACCGCCGACTGATCGATTTGATCACTGACCGACGTCGCTCTTCGATTGCAGCGATCCGTTCGAGAATTGTCGAAAGGACGGGAAATGGTGTCTCAAGCGATCGATACAAGTACTCTTGGAGGAAGGCTCCCCCGCAACAGCGCTGTACTGACTGGTTGTTCCTGTGAATCTCATGTTGACGATTCACGAGTATCTGTTCATGTTTGTTCAGAGTACGCTCGAGCGCCTCGTTATGCTCGACGAGATCTTCGAACGAACAGTGATGAAGCTTCTGGCAATTAGTCTGCTCAAATAGGGGGTCGAGTTCTGAAAGCCGTGACTCAGCCTTCGTCACTGAGTCTTGTTCGGTCGTGACCGTATCGAGGTGTTGCTGCCGTTCGCTGATGGAGGTCGATACCTGCTTGAGGAGCATCTGTTTAATTGGTGGTGTTAGTTGCGACCCGTTTTTTACAACGATACCAAGATCCTCACCAAACTCTGCGGTAAAACTCTCATCGAACCCCTCGTCATAGATAGTGTCGTAGCCGGGGACGGACATGACTGTGTTTCGGTATCGCCGACGTACCTTTTCGAGTGTATCTGAGCTATCGCTATTTGTTTGCATGAGCATCGCGTTCGACTCTCCCATCCCCGTGCTGTGAGTGGACATTGAACTCACGTTGTCCTTAAATGTCCGTAATGCATCCCGTTCAGCCTTAGTAAATTCGCGTTCCTCTTCGATCTCGTCAAGAGCAGCTTTGACATATCCGCCTGCAAATATTGCACCAGCAATACACTCCCTGTCAACGATACAGTATACTACTTTTCCAACCATCACCTGCAAAAACCACCACACACTGTTGATGAACTGGGGGAGCCAAATTGAAACAAACCTGGGCACAACGAGTGAACTGAAAAGAAGCCCAACTGCGGAGATACATCCTAAGATACCGATAAGACGAACACCGGCTAACGATTGACGCGTCACCACAGTTTCCTTTAGATACTGAGCAGTAATAACTTTCATGCTGAATAAAATAACGTTCATTCGAGGGGATTTTGCATCGTGTTTATTTAACCGAATTCCACCAGACTGCGAAGCTTCGTAACCACGTTTCGGCGGATTTCGGATCGATGTGGCTGAATATATTGCTAAACGAAAATGTATGTCTTTTTATCTCTCGAACGACACTTTCGTTAGCATTCCGATTTCCGTGGCGAATCGTCTGAAATCGGAGCCCTGTTCGTTGTAATGCAGCAGCGAGATGCTGTGCGTGATCGGCGGGAAACACGGCATTTTTAATCTCGTGTTGCTGTTGAAGCTCCCGAAGAAACTGCTGCGTCAAAGCCGTTGCAGTCGTTTTCAAAGGGCCGTGTATGCAGGAATTTGTTCGTTTTTGAATCAACGGTGGCGTACAGCGAAAACTGCTTTCAATTAAGTCGGATCACCGTCTCGTTGAGTGCGATGTGATCCGGATTTGCATTGCTGGCTGGCTGTCGATCGGCTTTCTGTACCCAGTCGTCAACAGCTTTTCGTGAGCGTCTGACACCAAAATTCTAAACTTCTCGAATTGTATTTGAAAGTGATAGTACAGACAGATGGAGTCGAATACCAAGCTCCATCAGCTTGACCGGTGTCCGCTCTCGTTCGGCAAAATCCGAGTCAATCTGACCGCGAAGAGCCAGGCGGCCATCAAAGACCAGCTGGAGACGTTGATCGACGCCGGGCTCCTGGCACGCTACACGTACGAACCAAGCGAGGGGAAACGTGATCTCCCTGCCCAGTTCTACGGGTTCACAGAGCGGGGCGTCGAGGTCCTCCACGACTACAAGTATCTCCGTGGGCTTCCGGTCGCACGTGCCCTCTACGAAAACACGCGCAAGACCGAGAAAATCGAGCGCCACGAATCGGCCCCTCGCCCGGAGCTTCCGGATGCCGTCGCGGAAGCCCTCGAGTTCGACGAGCCCGATCTCGAGGCCGTCGATGGTGGCACAAACCCATAGTTCGTCGTCGAACAGCACCGTTCTCGACGCTGCAGAGAAAATATGCCGACTTCGTACCTTGTTGATATCCTTCAACCCCTGAAGGGGTTGGATTCCTCTGGTGGGGATGTTGGTTATGCCGTTCCCACGGAGGCAAGTTTCCCGTCGCCGGTACTCGGGTTTGTGCGCTCCTCGTTGGGACTCGCCCTCTCGGGAGAGTGTGGTAGCTCCGATCAGGTGTGGTCGTCCCACGTGAGGCGCACAGGCCGTGCCATCGACCCGACTTCTTTGCCAGCCTGTCGTTCGAGGAACGTCCGCGACGCGTCGAGGTCGGCGTGACCTTCGTAGCCACACGAACACCGAAACACGTCGCCGTCCCGCACTGTACCCGGTCGGGCCAGTATCAGAACTCAGAGGAAAAGACGAAGCTCGCCGGGTGGGATAACTCATGTGAGACGGAAGAATCGGCACGAAAAAACCACGCCGCGGACTGAACAAAGAAATCGTATTTGCAACAACTGTTATACAGATTAGGCGAGAAAACCCACGAGTTCAGTCGTTGGAGGATGTCACTCCGTATCCGGCTGGGGGGCGTTCTCGTACTTGACCATCTTTTCGGGCTTGTCGGAGATGGTGTCGTAGACCGGCAAATATCCCAACGCTTGCGGTGCGGTTCGGGAAGCCCCGTCGTCGTCGGGCTTCGCCCGACTGCCTGAGGGATCTTCGATCCCTCTCCGTTCACGACGGGGAGGAGGTCACGATGGAAGTTGCGGAGCAAAGAACCGGGAGCTGACAAACCATATTCGGGACTGCTTTCCCCGTACAATCGTTTTCGTACCCGAAGCTTCACTGATACGTACCGTGTAGCCGTTCACACCCTTCGTAAACTAACTCAGTCTCAGAAATGGTCCTACACAGTCGCTTCTCTCTCGGCACCCGACAGCAGGTCGGATTGGTTCTGGGGCCAGCACTTTTTGCCGGCGTTCTCTTGGCTTCTCCGTTTACTATCCCCCCGTCCGCAAATGCAGCGCTCGCAAGCACGCTCTGGATCGCAACGTGGTGGATCACCGAAGCGATCCCGATCCCAGCGACGAGCCTGCTTCCGGTCGTGCTCTTCCCGCTGACTGGCGTAGTCGACACCGCGGGAGCGACGGCACCGTATGCCGACCCTGTTGTGTTCCTCCTCTTGGGTGGGTTCCTCCTCGCGCTCGGGATCGAACGCTGGGGTCTCCACAGGAGAATCGCTCTCACCGTTGTGAGTTACGTTGGAGTTCGAGCTGACCGGCTTCTGCTCGGGTTCATGATGGCAACTGCCTTCCTCTCGATGTGGATCTCGAACTCGGCGACGGCGATGCTGATGGTGCCGATCGGGACTGCGGTCATCATCTCAGTTGGGACCGTTGACGAGTCCGATCGGGCGCTAGTGGAGGGGGACGGAGAAGATGACCTCGTCGTGGGAGTCCACCCGGATCCGGATGACCGGCCCGCGACTGGCTTTGGTCTCGCATTGATGCTTGGGATTGCGTATAGCGCATCGATTGGTGGTGCGGCAACCCTGATCGGGAGCCCTCCGAACGCGGTCTTCGCAGGCGTCGCAGCATCCCGTCTGGACGTACGGATCAGTTTCCTCGACTGGCTCGTGTTCGCGGGGCCACTCTCTATCGTGTTCCTGTCGGTCACGTGGCTGTTACTGGTGAAACTCCTTCGACCTGAGATTCCACTCGACCGAGGGGCTGAGACCGTAATTCGGGCACAACGTGAGGAACTCGGGAGGATCTCTCGTGGCGAACGGCGGGTATTGGTGGTGTTCACGCTCGTCGCAGCGGGGTGGCTCCTCCGGCCATTTGTCCTTCAGCCACTGTTCCCAGCAATAACGGACACGGTCGTTGCTATCGTTGGCGGGGTGCTCCTGTTCGTCGTTCCCGTTGACTACGGAAACCGTGAGTTCCTGTTGGACTGGAGTGACGCAACACGTTTGCCATGGGGCGTGCTCCTGCTCCTCGGGGCTGGGTTTTCACTGGCGAACGGGTTTCGGGAGAGCGGACTTGACACCGTCATCGCGGAAGGTTTCGCTGGTGTTGCGGGCGTCCCAGTGGTCGTTCTTGTGCTTGTGATCGCTACAGTCGTGGTGTTCCTGACGGAGGTTACGTCGAACACGGCAACAGCGACGGTCTTCATGCCGATTATGATCAGCCTGGGGTTGACCCTCGGTGAGTCGCCGCTTATGCTGATGGCGACCGCTGCGCTCGCGGCCTCGATGGCGTTTATGCTCCCGGTGGCGACGCCCCCGAACGCGGTCGTCTTCGGCAGCGGCTACGTAACGATTCCTCAGATGTCGCGCATCGGCTTGTGGTTGAACCTGCTCGGCATCGTCGCCATCGTCGTACTCACGTACCTCTGGCTGCCGGTTGCCTTCACAACGGCGGGATAGCCTTCCCCAAGTGCGGAAGGTGCGACGGCAGGCATCGGGGGCTGTGGACGCCCCGACCGTGGCCTTGGATACCGGGAGAGGGCATCATTCCGATGGTATCCGAGGCGTGTCCGAGTAATCCACGGGAAGCCTCGGGGTCGTACGGAAGACGAAGTCTTCCGTGATGACGAGACGCTCCGCGTCTCGAACCACTTGACCCCGAGGCGGTTCACAATCGACCACCCTGATCCTCGTTTCTGTTGAGATCGGCTTTCGCTCGTTCGTCGGAAACCTGCTCGAACGACTCGTAGAACTGGCCCACTGCTCCGAAATGTGGCGGAGATTCGACACAAATAACTTCATCTGCTTCTGACTGGAGCGTTTCAATCGTATCTGGCGGGGCGACCGGAACGGCGAGAACCACGCGGTCGGCACCCGCGTTTTTGATTTGTCTAATACATGCGATGGTTGTCGCACCCGTTGCAACACCATCATCGACGATGAGTACCGTTTTTCCGCTGTACTCTCGTAGCGGTCGATCTCCACGGTATCGCTTTACTTTATCGAGGGCGGCTTGGCGTTGGTGTTCGATCTGGTCTTCGAGGTATGTGTCCTCGATCTCTAGCTCGTCGATCAATGTTTCGTTTAGCCACACCGTCCCGTCACTAGCGACGGCACCAACAGCGAGTTCCGGATTTTGGGGCGCTCCGATTTTTCGGGCCGACACGATATCGAGCGGGATCTGAAGGTAATCCGCAACCACCCGTCCAATCGGGAGTCCGCCGCGAGGGATCGCCAGCACAATGTCCGCCTCAGTATCGTGATCGTCGAGGATATGTGCGAGCTTCTGGCCGGCATCGGTTCGATTTTTGAACATAGGGTTGTGTAACTGTTACAAAATCCGGTAGTATTCAGTAGTATCCGGTCGTCTTTCGAGCGAAACGCTTACCTATATGCAGGACATATGGGACGGTATGGGAGACAGGTACGAAATCGAAGGAGAAGAGATCGTTGAACGCGAAGTTAAGCCCTTCGGCAGTGGCGGCGCACACGTCACCGCCCCGAAAGACTGGATCGGCGCAAACGTGAAACTCGTCCGCACGACAGCCCCCGATCACGACGAATGACACAACTCACCGAACAGTTCCATCTTCCCGACGAGTATCACGACGCCTGTGACCGCCTGACTGCACTCGTCCAGAAACATACCCACCGACTGCTCGATGACGAATACTGGAGTGAAAAACATCTCAACGCCATCAGCGGTCACACCGGCCAGTCCTACACCTACATCCGAGACAACGACCACGACGCCTTCGAGAACGTCGACGAATATGTCTACAGCCGTTTCAAACGGTGCGTCCATCACCGGGTCACGCACGTTCTTGACGCGCACAACGATGAGTTTCAGGCCTTTCAGTTCGTAACTGACACCGTTGCCGAGCGCAAGATCCGACGCCTCGGCTGGCAACGACTCCAGCAACGGTTGTTCGATAAGGACTCACCGTACATCGAATGGCGCGTCTTGGAGTCCGTTGTTGAACAACTCAACACCTACTACGACACACATGGACGCTTTCCCGAGACGTACACAGAACTGGTCGAGACCCCCGAACCCAACGGGACATTGCCATACGCACCGGACAAAGGCGACTACCACATCCACGAGCTAACAATCGAAAACGGCGGCCTTCGGTTCGTGTTGAACACACCGGATTCACTCTCACCGGAGAGCTACCACGACTGGAGTAAACACGAACTCCGTTTCCCGGCCCATTCCCGATTTACCGAGATGCTCGACACGGGAGACCTGAAAGCCCCAACACTCCATTCCTCCGAGCATGGCTACACGCTTGACGTGCCCGTGTCGATACCGGAACAGGAATGCGAGACCGTTTCCGACCGCGTCCTGGCGGTCGATCTCGGCGTCAAAAAACAGGCCACGGCGGTCGTCCTCGACAGCGGCGACCAGACACACGAGCAAACTGCTGCACCAGAGTTTCTTGACCACCCAGCAAAAGCGAAATTGTTCCGTCTCAAGGCTGACGCCGAAGGCATCAACGACCAGCTGGCAGAACTGCGGCGACAGGGCAACGCACATACGGACCGGTTCGATCACTTGCTGAGTGAGTTCCGCCAGACACGCCAGAAGGAACGCCGCCTTCGTGAGCAGATCCAACACGACGTAGCAAACCAGTTGGTATGGCTGGCCGCCGAGAACGGCTGTGAAACCATCGTGTTCGAGTCACTCGGGCAGATTGCATCACCTGAAACTGGTGGTGCTGTTGGGTGGTCGATCTCGTCGTGGGCACGAGGGGAGTTACTCGATCACGTCGAGTATAAGGCTGGCTTGCTCGGGATCGACTTTACGACAGAAAATCCGTGGGGAACGTCGCGCTACTGCCCTCGATGTGGCGAGCGTGGCCGGACCGTGAACGCACCGAACGACCACGAAGAGACCCGTTACGGTGGGCATTTCCACTGTCCGGAGTGTGGCTACGAATGCGATCGTGACGTAGTTGGAGCAGTGAATGTCGGGCGGAAACATCTCTCTGGGACGAAGATGGAGGGGGCGAACCCTGCTGAGTATAGCTCGACAGGGAACCACGCCAGTTTTCCATCATCCAGCGAGGGTGCCCGTTTTACTGGCGTTCAGCCCGCGACCGACACGCAGAAACAGGAGTTGGCGAGCGGTCGTCAGACCCATCTGTCTCAGCACTGTTCGTCGTCACTCACTGCGACACGGCGGGAGACAGCCACGGGTGGACTGCATCAAACTCACGGTAGTCATACCGGGCAGCAGTCGCCCAGCGGGAGTATCACACAGTACGTCCTCGCCAGTACTACCGAATGTGGGTGAATACTTCCAAATACTACTGAAAATCAGAACGGTCAGTCCGCGAACGAACCACGTCAACCAATCGCCGGAAAACGTGTACGAGAGGCCCGCAACGCCGAACGTGGTAGAGCCGTCGATCAGCAACGGCGGGAGCGCAGCAGTCAGGATCGCCAGCACGACCACGGCGGGCGTGTAGTAGCTGGCGAATCGGTCGACGAACTGCTCCTTCTCCGTCTTTTTCCCTTGTGCGTTGCGGACGAGATCGATGACCTGCGACAGCGTCGACTCGTCGGCGTGCGTCGTCGCCTCGATTTCGAGGTACCCCTCCTCGTTGAGCGTGCCCGCGTACACCTCGTCGTCTTCGGTCTTGTCGACGGGAACGCTTTCGCCCGTGATCGGCGACTGGTCGACGGCGCTCGACCCGTCGTGGACGACGCCGTCGACGGGGATCTTCTCGCCCGGGCGCACCGCGACGATCTCCCCGACCTCAACGTCGTCGACCGGAACGGTTAGTTCCTCGCCGTCCCGGATGACGGTCGCCTCGTTCGGCGCGAGCTCCATCAACTCCCGCAGCGAGTCGCGGGTCCGATCCATCGCGTACCGTTCGAGCAACTCGGCGATGCTGAACAGGACTGCCAGCGTCACCGCCTCGATGAACAGCCCGATCGAGCTCGCAGCGACGATGGCCGTCCCCATCAGAAGATCGATGTCGAGACTCCGGTTGCGAGCGGAGTAGTAGCCGCTGCGGACGACCGGCACACCGCTGGTCAGGATGGCGACGATGAACGCCGCGTCGGCAGCCGTGATGGCGAAAAGCGGGGTCGTAGCCAGTTCGAGGTTCCAGCCGGTGACGACGAACTCGAGGAGGAGGCCGCCGATCAGAAACGCCGCGCCGATCCACGTTTTGATGGCGCGGCTGCTCGTCCAGACCTGCGACGGCGGTGAGATCTCGTCATCGGATGGGTGGTTCGTTACCTCGTAGCCGGCAGCCTCGATGGCCGTGATTACGTCAGTTTCGTCGATGCGATCTGGATCGTACGTCACGGTGGCCGTGCCCTCGGTCGGGCGGAGGTCGGCCTCGATGACGCCGTCGACGCGTCGGAGGCTCTTGTCCACCTTCCCGGCGCAGGAGGGACAGCCCATCTCCGGGACAGAGAGGGTGACGGCCAGCTCGGTCGGCTGTCCGCCCCGGCTTGTCCCGACGGCGTTTGCGTTTTCTCTCATCACCTACGCGTACGCCCCTCGACCAGTTATCCATTTCTTGGAATACTCCAAACAAGATGTTGGAATACTCCAAAAGGGGGCGAGCGGTCGGAACGACGTGGTGACCCCGGTCGGCGACGGGTTGTCAGCGGTGTACTGTTTGGCCAAGTGAGCCTCAGCCCGTCGCAACCGGTAGGTGAGCGTGGAACGGGGAACATCAAGGCGGTCGGCGAGTTCGCCGACATCGACTTCCCGCGGCGTCCCGTGGTAGCCGTGTTCGATCGCGGCGCGCAGAGCCGCCTCCTGTTCGGCGGAGAGATAATCCGAATCGGGTGCCGCGTCTGGCTCGGGCGCCGAGGCGTCGATCAACCGTTCGATCTCCATCTCGGCGCAGTCGTCGACGGCGGCGGCGATGGCGTCGAAGAAGGCTGCTGGGCGCCTCGCACCCATTCAGGGGCCGGAAAAACGGGGTACTCTCACCGTTAACCAACACAAGGTGTTGTCTGACTACACGTGTTGGTTAAGACTGATCGCGACTCCTTATGATCACGCAACCCTTCAGCCTTCCACTGGAGCCGCCACAACGACGGCTTGGCCGTCGACGCGGAAGCCGACATATTCAACCGGTGTTCTTCGAGACTGAGCGGGCGATGCTGCTGGAACTGCGTCCGAACTACTCGCAGGTATCTTCCCGTTCATTCGTTGCTCGCGGGAGGCTCGATGACCCCCGCACCC
>CAZOFL010000086.1:0-10285 GCA_964579035.1 uncultured Natronomonas sp.
CTGAGGCCCATTGAAAAGAAATCATCAATCTCGTCCGCATCGAACCCCACCTCGGCGCTCGGATCGACCGTAACCAGAACGGGTTCCTCGCCAACGAGGTCGCCGTCGGTTTCGTCCACGGTGACCGTCGCGACCGGCGCCGAATCGTACTCGCCGGCGCGGCCGGCGGCGGCGTCGGTGGCAGTGAGATCCACGTCGACGGCGATTGTCTCCCCGCCGAGCGTCCCGTCGCCGTCCAGATCCGTGAGCTCGATTTCGACGGCGTCGACGGTTGCTGTGACCGCAATCCCGATGTCGTCTCCGGTCGCGTCGCGGGCGTCGGCGAACTCGAACCCGGGATGGTCGTCGTCCAGTTCGATCCGGATCGTGTCGCCCTCCGCGGCGGGTTCGTCGTGGGTAATCCTCAGCGTCTCCTCACGGGCGGTCACCGACCCGTCGATGAGGAGATCGCTGCCGTCGAACTCGAACTCCGCGGGGGCGGTGTCGGCCGCCGCCGCGGGCGGGCCGAATGCGGCGAAAACCATCACCGCGGCGGCGGTCGTTACCAGTGCGATAGCGACACGAATCGATCGATCACCCCACGTCATTGGCGGCAGTAAACGGAGTCCCGTATAATATTTTTGGACAGTATGTGCTGCTGAAAGATACTGTTGGTAAGTTCGGCTCCGGACGATCGATCCGGCAAGGAGTATTCTACGGCCGCGATCCCGGGGTTATCGGTCGGCCGCCGCCTCCACGAGCGCCTCGAAATCGGTGTCGTCGTCGTGGTAGGCGTCGCGGTGTTCGACGGCGGCAAGCCCCATCGCGGTGATCTCGTAGAGCCCGCTGTTCGGGGACGGACCGATCCGTTCGAGCAGTCCGTGATCGGCGAGGAGAGGCAATCGTGTGTTGATGTACGCCCGGTCGCGATCGATCTCGATGGCGAGGTTCGCCGCGGTGTTTCGCTTGCCGTCGGAGAGCGCTTCCAGAATGTCGAAATCAGTCGGGGAGGCCAATTTCATGATCGGGTGTACTCGGTTGGTGCGTCCCGGTTTTTATACTATCGGCTGTCGTCCGGATCGGTGTTAGACGATGTCCGTTTCCCTTCGATGCTCGTTTTTGCCAATTCCAGCTGTTCGACGATCCGTTCGTGTCGCTTGATCGATCGCTCGAGCAGCTCACGGGTCCGGTCATCGTTGCCGGCCGTGTCGGGATAGACCGCGGCGAGGAGGTACTCCTCCGTCGCCGCCATCGACGCGGCGTTGGCCTGCTGGATGGATTTCAGTACGGTCCAATCGACGACAGCATCGGCGCGTCCGTCATCGGGCATCATCGTTTCGACGCTTCGGCGGTGAGTGCGACCGATATTATACCCGTTGTTTGTCCCACTCGGTGTGTTTGTATTTACTTTTATTACGGTGGAATTACCGGGTGGGCGGGGCGTCCTCCGTTCTCGTCGCGCCCGCGCCCGACACGGGCGTTCCCTCCCGATCGAGGCGGAACGCCGGCGTGAAAAACGGCTCCTCGACTCCCTCGACATCGATCACGTCGAGTGCGGCCACCGTCGCATCGACGCCGAGCAGTCCGGCGAGACTCGGCTCCGTTCGCCCGCCGTCGCCGCTTACGAGTTCTTTTATATACAGTCCCCCCTCGCCGTGGACTTCGACCGTCGCGGTGTACTCGTCGGTCAGCGATCCCACGATGTCGAGGACGGTCCGCTCCCTGATGAGGTCCGCCCGGCGGTGGTCGACGCGGTGGGGCGTCCGCTGCTCGACGGTGGCTCCATCGAGGGCGTCGATCGCCGCCTCGAAGTCGGCGTCCTCGACAGCCTCGACGAAATCGACGGTCGCCCGGTACGTCTTCGAGGCGTCGTGTTCCTTGACCCGCTCTATCATCCCGTGGGTCGCGAAGGCAAGCGATTCGACCTCTACTTTGCCGTTGGTTCCCTCTTCGACGGCCGCTCGCAGTTCCTCGAGATCCGCGTCGCGGCGGCGGGGCTGTTTGATTTCGAGGACGAACGGCCGCCCCGACCCGAGCATCAGGGCGTCGACGTCTTCCCGTCCGGCGCCGTGGAACACCGCCTCCGTCCCCCGGAAGGCGCTCAAAAACGGCGGCGCGACGAGTTCCTCGACGCTCTCGTCGAACTTCTCCCACTCCGTTTGGGGGATTCCGCGTTCGAGCTTCCGGTAACGACCGTATATCGAGACGGAGTTTCGCTGGACGTCGATCGTCTCGGCGTCCGTATCGACGAGGAACTGGACGTCCGGGCGCTCGAAGTCGACCTCGGCCCCGAGGCGGCGGCCGATCCGCCGGCCGACCTCGCGGTTGAGTTCGGTCCCGAGCCCCTCGCCGACCTCCGGGTCCAGCCCCGCATCGATCCGGAGCAGTCGGTCGTTCTCCTCGACGAGCGGCGGGATCCGGCTGCCGACCTGATACGTGTATAGCTCCGTCTCCCCGAGCGCGTCGACGGCGGCCGCGGCGAGTTCGTCGAACCGATCGCAGAGCCCCTCACAAACCCAACAGGGCTCCTCGGGCTCCCCGTAGGGAGCGTCCTCGGAGAGCGCGAGCGTCGTCCGGAGGGCCCGCCCCCGTTCGGCGTTCGTCAACCCGAAGCTCCGATCGGCGAAGGGACGGCCGAGACAGGAGTTACACAGCGGCCCGGTCGCCACGAGGTCGCGGGCGGTCTCGATGAGATTCATTGCGTACGCTCGCCGCTGCGCGGCCTTCGGTGTTGCGTTCTCCACCAGCGTCCGTGTCCGCGGCTTGCAGTCGTCGGGAACGAACGGCTACGTTTCGGGCGGTTCACGCAACGCGTCCAGTTCCGATCGCCGCTCGTCGATCGCGCGGCGGTAGGCCTCCTTGTCCTCGAAGTTCGCGGCCTCGAGGCGCGCCTCGAGGACGACGAGTTCGATCTGGAGCGTCCGGGCCCGCTCTCTGTGTTCGGGCGGCACGTCCTCGGGTGGGGTTTTCGGATACTCGCTCGACACGTCCGCTCGAACGCGCTCGCCCCACCTTGCTGTGGCGGATGCCCCCACCGACTGCCGATACTTTCATCCGCCACCGGGCGGTTGCACGAGTATGGCGATCACTACAGGAATCGTCCTCGCTGCGGGGGAGGGGACACGACTCCGGCCGCTGACGGCAAACCGACCGAAGACGATGCTTCCGGCCGCGGACAGACCGGTACTCGAACACGTCCTCGACGTCCTCGTCGAGTGTGGTCTCGAGACGATCCACCTCGTCGTCGGCTACCGCCAAGAGCGCGTTCAGGAACACTTCGGTCACAGGTACCGCGATGTTCCGATCTCATACGTCAAGCAAGAAAAACAACTGGGGAGCGCCCACGCCTTGGGGCAGGCGGCCGACTCGACCGAGGAGCCCGTTCTCGTCCTCAACGGCGACCGCGTCATCGACGAGCGGATCGTCGAGGATGTCCTCGACGGCTTCGACGGCGGGCCGGCGCTCGCGGTGTTGGAGCATCCGACCCCCTCGGAGTACGGCGCGGTTCGCGTTGACGGGCCCGAACTGGCCGAACTCGTCGAAAAACCCGACACCGAGGAGTTCCGATTGATAAACGCCGGGGTGTACGCGTTCGGCGAATCCGTCTTCGACGCCATCGAGCGGACTCCGCGCAAGGACGGGGAGTTACAGCTTCCCGACGTGATCGCCACGCTGATGGACGAGGGCCCGGTTCAGGCGGTGCAGACGGGCGGGCTGTGGGTCGATGCGACGTACCCGTGGGATCTACTCTTCCTCACCAGGGAGTTGCTCTCCCACGGCCGGATAGCACAGCCGGCAACCGAACCGGGCGTCTGGGTGGCCGACAGCGCACGGATCCACCCGGACGCGACGCTGCAGTCGCCGGTCGTCGTCGGACCCGACGCGGAGGTCGCGGCCGGGGCGGTGCTCGGACCGAACGTGGCCGCCGGGCGAAACGCCACGATCGGTGCGAACGCCACGCTCCGGAACGCCCTTCTCGACAGCGACTGCCGGGTTGAGGCCGGGGCGACGCTGCTTGACTGTGTCGCCGGCGAGACCGCGAAGATCGGTGCCGGGACGACCGTCCCGGGCGGCCCCGGTGACGTTCGTGTCGGTGACACCGTCTTCGAGGATCAGGGGCTCGGAGCCGTCATCGCCGACCGGGTCTCGGTCGGCGGCGGCGTCAGCTTCGCGCCGGGGACGCTCGTCGGAGCCGGCGTCGACATCGCCACCGGCGTCTACGCGAGCGGGACGATCGCGGACGACACGGAGGTCGTCAGATAATGTGTGGGATCATCGGCTGCGTCGGCCGTGGCGACGGAACCCTCGACACGCTCGTCCACGGGCTCTCGAAGCTCGAGTACCGGGGGTACGACTCGGCCGGGATCGCGCTGGCCGGCAACGGCTCGCTCCGGGTACTCAAGCGGGCCGGCGAACTCGACAACCTCCGGGCGGCGATCGATGACGACAGCCTCTCGGGATCGGTCGGGATCGGCCACACCCGATGGAGTACCCACGGCCCGCCCACGGACGGCAACGCCCACCCGCACTCGGACTGTACCGGGGACGTCGCGGTCGTTCACAACGGCATCATCGAGAACTACCAGTCGCTGCGCGACGAGTTGGAGGTCGACGGCCACGTCTTCGCGAGCGAGACGGACACGGAAGTCATCCCCCACCTCGCCGAGGCCGAACTCGACGCCGGAGCGGACCCCGAGGCGGCGTTCAGAGCCGCGATCGATCGGCTCGAGGGGAGTTTCGCCGTCGCCTGCCTGATCGAAGAGAACGACTCCGTCTTCGTCGCCCGAAACGACTCCCCGCTCGTCCTTGGGTTGGCCGACGATGCGACGTTTCTCGCGAGCGACGTGCCCGCGTTCCGTGAGTTCACCGACCGCGTGGTCTACCTCGACGATGGCGAGTTCGCCGAACTGTGGTCCGGCGGGTGGCGCGTCACCGGTGCCGACGGCCGACCGGTCGAAAAGTCGGTCGAGACGGTGTCGTGGTCCTCCGAGGACACCGGCAAGAGCGGCTACGACCACTTCATGCTCAAGGAGATCCACGAACAGCCGCGCGCGCTCCGGCAGTGTCTCAGCGGGCGCGTCAACGAACTCGAAGGGGACGTGACCGTCGAGGAACTCGGCGACCTCGAACTCGATCGCGCCCACCTCGTCGCCGCGGGAACGAGCTATCACGCCGCGGTGTACGGCGCACAGCTTCTCTGTACGGCCGGCATCCCCGCTGGAGCCCACTACGCCCACGAGTACGCCGTCTCGCCGCCGCCCATCGAGGACGCGACGGTGATCGGCGTCTCCCAGAGCGGCGAGACCGCGGACACCCTCGCTGCGACCCGTGAGGCCCGCCGACGCGGGGCTGAAACGCTCGCGCTCACCAACACCGTCGGATCGACGATGGCGAGGGAGTGCGATCGGACGTTCTACATCCGATCCGGCCCGGAGATCGGGGTCGCCGCGACGAAAACGTTCGCCGGCCAACAGACGGCGCTCAACCTGCTCGCCGAGGCGACGAGCCCGGGGTCGGCCGATCGGGCGGTCGTCTCAGCGCTGCGGGACCTCCCCGGCGACGTACAGGCTGTCCTCGACGAGTCGGCAGCGGAATCCGTCGCCGACGCGTATCTGGATTCGGATGCGTACTTTTTCATCGGCCGGGGGCTGAACTTCCCCGTCTCGCTCGAAGGGGCGTTGAAAATGAAGGAGATCAGCTACGAACACGCCGAGGGGTTCGCCGCCGGCGAACTCAAACACGGCCCGCTCGCGCTCGTGACGTCCCAAACCCCCGTCTTCGCGACAGTCGTCGGCGAGGGCGAGTTCGCGAGAAAGACGGTCGGCAACATCAAGGAGGTCGAAGCCCGCGACGCCCCGGTCGTCGCCGTCACGGACGGCCGCTCCGATGCGGGCCGGTACGCGGACCACGTCCTCGAGATTCCCGAGACGCACCCGCGGACGGCGGCGATTCTGGCGAACGTTCAACTCCAGCTCGTCTCGTATTACACGGCCGCAAAACTCGGACGCTCGATCGACAAACCGCGGAACTTGGCGAAAAGCGTCACCGTCGAGTGACGCGGGGCAGCGCGCCTGTCACGGAGGTCGCCAACCGCACGGGAGTGGCGTCGATCGACCCGTTGCTGGGAATACGTTCGTCAAGAGTACGCAAGGGGGCCGTACTGACCGAAATTCCCAAGAGTTTTTTTTAGAGTATCCGATTGACCGTTAGTCACATGAACCGCTCCGACGGGACCGAGACCGACAGTGGACACCGGAACCTCTCGCGCCGCGGATTCCTCGCGGCGGGTGGCGCGGCGGCCGCGACCGCGGTCGCCGGCTGCGGCCAGGGTGAGGAGATCGACGAGGGTGGAAACGGCGACGCCGCCGACGCTCCGGATGACCTCGACGAAGACGGCACGTACCTCCGGATGGCCGTCGACTCGATCAGCTCGATGGACCCGGTGATCATCCAACTGGACAGCGTCGGCGAGTACAACATCTACGAGCGGTTGACCGAGCACGCGAACGGCCGCCTCCCGGTCGAGGGGAACCTCGCCGAGGACTGGCGGACCGAGGAGGACGGTCGGATCTACGAGTTCGACCTCAAGGAAGGCGTCGAGTTCCACGACGGCCGCGAGATGACGGCCGACGACTTCGTCTACTCGTGGCGTCGGATGGCCGAGTCGCCCGACACCAGAAACGCAGACGACCTCCTCGACACCTTTGAGATCGCCCACGAGCGCGACGACGAAGGGCAGTTGGTCCCCGACTCGCTGGGGGTCGAGGCCGTCGACGACTACACGCTGCGCGTCGAACTCGCACAGCCGTTCTACCTGACGCTGGATCAACTCGCCAACATCTCCTTCGCCGTCACGCCTGAAGGTGTCGTCGGCGACATCGAGGGGTATGACGGCGAGATGTCCCAACAGGAGTTCGGCACGGAGACCCCGATCGGAACGGGGCCGTTCCAGTTCGAGGAGTGGGAGCAGGGGAGCCACCTCTCGATCGAACGCTTCGAGGACTACCACGGCGAAACCGCGGCGATCGACGGCGTTCACTGGTCGGTGATGGACGACTCGAACGCGCGGTTCAACCGCGCGATGAACCGTAACCTCGACGTGTTCACGATGGAACCGGCCCAGTTCGATCCCGACCGCCTCGAAATCGAGGGCACGGACGATTCGGGGCGGGAGTTCGGGACGTACGGACCACTCGAAAACGGCGATACAGTCCAGTATCAGTCCTCCGAGGTGTTGGTCTCACACTACATCGTGTTCAACACGCAGAACACGGACAGCCTCGCCGCCCGGCGGGCGATCGCCAACGTCATCGACCAACACCGCCTCGCCGAAAACGAGTTCAACGACATGTACGATCCCTCGTATCATATCGTCCCACCGTCGACGTTCCCGGGTGGTCCCGAGAACTACTGGGACCGCGCCGAGTCGCAGTACCCCTACGGTTACGCCGAAGAGCGGATCGACGAGGCCCGGCAGGTGATGGAAGCGGCCGGCTACGACGAGGACGATATGTACGAGATGACGCTGACGATCATGCCCGGCAGCATCTGGCAGGACTTCGGCGAGTTGCTCGCCTCACAGGTTCGGGCGGCCCACATCGACATGTCGATCGAGGAAGCGCCGTTCGCGACGATCATCGACCGCGCGATCGAGGGGACGATGGACGCCTTCACGCTGTGGGACCGGATGGACTACCCGGGGGCGGACATCTTCCATCGGTTCCTGCACCCGACGCCCGACGCCCCCCAGTTCACGCGGATCGCCGCCGGCGTTGACGAGGAGTACGCGGACGACGCCGAGGCCGCCTGGGAGCAGTACCTCGACAACCGTGGGCCGAGCGAGGCCGAAACGGACGCCCGAAACGACGCCTTCGAACGCATCGAGACGGCGAACTGGAACATGGTCGCACAGCTTCCGCTGTTACACGAGCGGGTCCACCGCTTCATCTACGACTGGGTCGACATCGAGATGCACGGCAGCATGGAGTATCAAAAGTACAACGCGGTCACGATCGACGACCGCGAGTAACCGCGCCACGGTCGATCCGACACCACCACGAATGCACCGTTCGAGCGGGACGGCGATCCGGACCACGCCCTACAGCGGCGCGACCGTGACGACGGCAGCCTCCGGCGGTCGCCACCGTGAGGGACGCCGATGAGCCGGCTCGGCTACCTCGCCCGCCGGATCCTGCTCGCGATTCCGGTCGTGATCTTCGGGACATCGCTCACCTTCCTCATCATCCGGCTCGGGCCGGTCGACCCCGCGGCGGCGATCGTCGGCTCGCCGGACACGCCCTCCGCCCAGGAGCAGTACGACCAGGTTCGCGAGCAACTCGGGCTCACACAACCGCTCTGGGAGCAGTACGTCGAGTTCATGACTGATCTGTTGTTTTTCAACCTCGGGCAGTCGTGGGTGCTCAGCCCCGGATCGAACACGTACGACCTCATGTTGACGTATGCGCCGCGGACGCTGTGGCTCGGCCTCTGGTCGATTCTCATCGCGATCTTCGTCGGAATCCCGCTGGGGTTTTACGCCGGGCTCAATCCGAACACCCGGATGGATTATTTCGTCTCGTTCGGCGGCATCGTCTGGCGGGCGATGCCGAACTTCTGGCTGGCAATCATCCTGCTCGCGCTCTTTGCGCAGTCCCAACAGTACTTTTTCGGCTTCGACTGGAGCGGCTTCGTGGTCGAAAGCGACGTAACCGGCACGTACCAGTTCAGCGACATCACGACCCGGGAGGGGTTTATTCGCGAATTTAAGAAGGTGTTGCCCGCGGCGCTGGTTCTCGGCTCGGCGTCGATGGGCAACGAGATGCGGATCGGCCGGACGGCCGTCTTAGAGACGATCAACTCCAACTACGTCGAGACGGCGAAAGCCAAGGGGCTGGCCACCCGAACCATCGTCTGGAAGCACGTCTTCCGAAACGCGTTGATACCGCTGGTGCCCGTCATTACGAGCGAGGCGTTCCTGCTCATCGGCGGTGCCGTCCTCGTCGAGGTCGTCTTCGGTATCAACGGACTCGGGTATCTGTTCTTCCAGGCCGTCGTCAACGGCGACCTTCCGCTCGTCGCCTCGCTCATGTACGTGTTCATCCTCGTGCTCGTCGCCGTGAACATCGCACAGGACATCCTCTATACGATCATCGATCCCCGCGTCGGGCTCGAGGAGGGCGGCGCATGAGCGGCTCCCCGTTCGAATCGGCGGGTGGGACAGAGCCCTCCTTCGAGGATCTGACGCTGCGCGAACGTGTTAAAACAAACCCGCGGCCCGCGGCGATCTGGGTCGCGGGGATCCTCGCCCTCGTCGGGGTTCAGTTCGGCGCGATCGCGGATTTGCTGGTCAACGGGATCCCGTGGGCCGCGGTGTTGTCGCCGCTTCCGGCCGTTCCCGGAACCGGTCTTCTCGGGGCCGCCGGCGGTCGACTCGCGTCCCTGCCGACGCTTCTGTCGCCCGAACTGATCCCGAATCAGGGGTATCACGTCCCGGGCGAGGGCTGGCAGGGGACCTTCTTCGGGCTGTCGCCCGCCGCCGCGTGGGCGCTCAGGGTCGCGCTCGTCTACGTCTACGCGTTCGTCTTCATCGCGTGGCTGTGGTACGCGTACGTCCTCTTCCGCCGGCACTACCGGTACGCGGAGTGGACGCCCCGCGACGACGTGATCGACAGGCTCCGGGGTCACCGCTGGGGCCAGTTCGGGATCGTGATCGTCGTCGCCTTTCTCGTGATGGCGATCTTCGCACCGGCGTTGGCGACGGCTCCCGTCGAACAGAACGTTGAGGACCCCTACTCACACACGATCGAGTATTTCGACGAGGAACGGGGCGAAGTCGCCGAGGTGACGGCCGGTGAGGCGAACCGGCAGTCCCAATCGCGGGGCCGCGAGGACGAGAACGTCGGCCCGATGAGCTACGACGGCTTCGATCGGTTCCACCCCCTCGGGACGATGCCGTCCGGGCAGGACCTCTTTACCTTCATGGTGTTCGGCGCGCGCGTCTCACTTCTCATCGGGCTTCTCAGCCTCTCGATAAGCGGCGTTGCGGCGGCCGCCTTCGGGCTCTTCGGAGCGTACTACAAGGGGAAACTGGACCTCTCCTTCGTCGTGTTGAGCGACTCCGTCCAGGCGATGCCGCGGCTGCTGTTGTTGGTTTTGCTCTCGGTCGTTCTCGCGGACACGTGGCTCGGCGGACTGTACAGCGGCGCGATCGTACTGGCGTTGATTTTCGGCGCGACGGGGTGGCCGGCGCTGTGGCGGGCGATACGCGGCCCCGCGTTACAGGTTGCCGGAAAGGAGTGGATCGATG
>CAZOFL010000087.1:0-10123 GCA_964579035.1 uncultured Natronomonas sp.
GGCTAAAGCCGTGGGTTTCCGCGCTGGTACCGCTATGAGATTCACTCCGGGGCTGATTTATGCAGACCCGGATCCGCTCCGATGTGGCCCCGTACCCGAGCTCACTGCTCGGGAACGTGGGCGAGAGCGAGTTCCGGCCGACAGGCGACACAGTGGTGTCGCCCCGAGTCCGACTGCGGATCGCAGTTGCGACACGGGGCGGCGGTGGGACCGTCCGTGGCGAGCGTCAAACCGGTGAGTGCGAGGGAAAAAACCACGCCGCCCGCGATCACGAGCGCGAGGCCGAGTCCGACGCTCATCGGCTCGCCCCCTCCTGAACGCGCCCGATCCGGGCGGCGTACTCGCGGATCGGGGCCGCCTCGCGGTCGATGTACTCGTTCGTCCAGGCCCGCTCGGAGTCGACGTCGCCATCGAGGAGATCCGTCTCCGAAAGCAGGTTCGCGAGCCGCTCCCAACGCGTCGGACGGTGGATCCCCCAGCCCGCCTCGGCGACGTGGTCGGTGTACTGCAGTCCCTCGGCGGCCGCCTGGAACTTCGCCGTCTCGATCTCACGGCGGCGTTCCAGCGTCGCGTTGCGCGCGAGGAGGGCGTCGATGGCCGCCTCGGGGTCGTTCGTCGCGTCGATCCATCCGCGGGCGATCGCCCGCAGGAGCGACCGGACGGCCTCGGGGTCCTCGGCGACCAACTCGCGGTTGCCGACGAGCATCATTCCGTAGACCCCGAGCGCCTCGCCGATCGGGAGCTCGTCGGCGGTCCGATCGTGCTCGCGTTCGAGCTCCAGCCCGTTCGTGACGACGCCGACGGCGGCGTCGACGGACCCATCGAGCACCTGGTGTTCGACGCGGTGGTGGGTGTTCGGGTCCACGTCGAGCAGCTCGACCGACTCGCGGACTCCCGCGTCGTCGAGTGCCTGGGCCGCGAGGATGCGGGTCTTCGTGGCCGACGGGGCGACCGTTCTGCCCTCGAGTTGCGTGAGGTCGGTCAACGGCTCCCCGAAGACGTCCCGGAGGGTGTAGATCGCCGCCGGCGTCCGCTTCGTCAGGGCGGCGACGGCGAGGGGATCGAACCCCTCGCTCTGTTTCGCGAGGACGGCGCTCGCGCCGGCCAGCCCGACGTCAGCCCGCCCGCGCGCCGTCTGTTCGGCCGCGTACGGGGAGCCGTGGCCCTCGATGAACTGGACGTTGAGGCCCTCCTCCTCGTAGTACCCGCGGCGACGGGCGAGAAAATACGGCGCCTGAAACCCGTTGGGTTCCCAGTTGAGCTGGAACGTGATCGTCGTCATGATTCCTCCAAGAAGCGGAAGGTTCCCTCGGGGATCCCCTCGACGCCGAGCGCCTCCGCCCCGGCGACCTCCCGGAGGTGTTCGAACAGCTGTTCCATCCCGGCGACGGTCTCTTCGTCCCACTCGCGGACGACCATATCCCGCCAGCCGTCCCGGACCGCCGCGACGATAGCGGGGTCGTCGTAGCTCATCAGCTTCTTGCCGACCTCCTCCCAGAGGTCGTCCTCCGCGACGAGTCGGTCGACGACGTCCCGGTAGGCCGCCGAGAACCGGCGGGCCGTCCCGGCGTCCGCCTCGAGAAACTGGTCGCTCGAGAGGAACGTCGAGATCGGCACGCGGTTGTCCGTCTCGGCCAGTCGCTGGACGATGTCCGAAACCGGGAACACCTCCTCGTAGGGGCCGCGCTCGGTGATTTCGGGGACGATCGGCCAAAACTGCAGGACGCCGTCCACCTCGCCGTCGTGCAGCATTTCGGTGAGCCCGACCTTCGAGCCGGCCTCGACGGGCGTGGCCGTCTCGTCGGGGTCGAAGCCGTGGTACTGCCGGCAGGCGGCCCGGACGAGGATCCAATTCTTGTCGAGCCGGCGGACGACGCCGATCCGGTGGCCCGAGAGATCCGCGAGCCCGTCGATGTCGGTATCTTCGGGGGCGACGAGGCCGCCGACGGTCCGGCCGTACGGGTAGAAAGCGGCGATCTCGGCGCCGCCCGCCCGCTCGCGGGCCGTCGAGATGTAGTCGATGTCGATGAGATCGGCCTCGCCGTCCTGAAGACGCGCCTCGACGGTCTCCATCCCGCCCTCGAGTTCGTCCGAAACCAACTGCACATCGAGGTGGAAGCCGTGCTCGTGATCGAGCCCGAGCCGTTTGATCGTGTACAGCATATAGCGGGGGCTCCCGTTGTGCTCGAATCGGGCACGCATCACCGGGAGGTCGCCCGGATCGTCGTGGTGTTCGTCGAGGGCGGCCTGTTGGCGTTCGATGTTCATTGTCCGATCGGGGCGACGATGGCGTCGATGTCCGCGTCGTCGTCGATGAGTTGTCGACGCTTCATCCACGAGAGATGCTCCGAGAGTTCGTCGTGGTCGGCGACCTCGGGCGGTTCGTACGTCGGCACGTCGATGTCGGCCAACAGCGCGTCGTAGTCGACGTCCTCGAAGAGGTCCGGGGCCACGTCGGCGTCACCCTCGAGCATCTCGAGGTACTCCTCGCGGTACGCCTCGGGGTTTTCGTTTATCTCCTCGGCGGCGCGGGCGTATCCACGCATGAACTTCCCGAGGACGTCGTCGTCGATCGTGTCGGCGCCGACGATCCCCATGTGGTTTTCGAACTGCAACACGGGCCGGAAGCCGAGGCGTTCCGCGAGCGTGCTCTGTGGCTCCAGAAGCGAGACCGCGTCGACCTCGCCGTCCCGGAGCGCCCGCAGGCGATCGGTCGGCATCCCGTGGTGTTCGAGCGTGACGGCGTCCCGGGGCATGTGCTCTTCGAGCGCCCGGATCACGGTGTACTCCTGTCCGGTCCGCTTGTTGACGCCGACCGCGACGTCGGCGAGATCCGACGGCTCCTCGATGTCGCTGTCCGGACGGACGTAGACGGTGTAGGGCTGGTCCGCGAACGTGCCCTTCGCGATGATCCGGCCGTCGTCCATGTCCCACGTGCGCTTGATGCTCTCCCACTTGCAGATCGGGTAGACGTCCACGCCGTGGTCCCCGACCAGCGACTCCTCCGCCGGAATGTACTTCCAGTCGACGTCGCTGCGCTCGCGCTCGATCAGTTCGACGAACAGTCCCTCGTCCTCGAAGTACCCGTTCTCGGTCGCCACCTTCTGTGGTAACATGAACGAGAAGGGGAGGTGGAACAGCTTGATAGTGTCACTCATACTCAGCTGTATCTCAGTATCGTGATGTCCCCTATTAAAGTTAATGAGAGAAGGTTTAAATGGAATGGGCAAATGTGTGCATGTAGCATGGAGCGTGTGAGCCGAGCCGACAGACAGTACGAGGAACGGACTCCGGGCGTGTATCTCGCTGATCTCGCGGCCGGCGAACGGACGAGCATGAAACACTGGCGGATCGAACCGGGGGCCATGCTGCCCGTCCACCGCCACCCCAACGAGCAGGTCGGCTATCTGGTCTCCGGGGAGTTGACCGCGATCCTCGAGGACCGCGAAGTGACGCTCGAACCCGGCGACTCCTACGTCTTTCCCGGCGAGGAACTCCACGGCGCGGAGAACCGCGGCGACGAACCCGCGGTCGGCGTCGGCATCCTGAGCCCGCCGCGGGAAGCGCCCGACTGGGCACGGGACGACAACACCGTGACCGGGGGCGAACGATCGGCTACGATGCGGTCCGACAGCTAGGGCAGTTTCTCTTCCGGAACGATACCGTCCGGCGTCCACCCACGGAGCCGGTAGTACCGGTCCAGTTCCGGTTCGAGTCCGGGGATGTCGTACGGCAACCCGACGTCGTCGGCTCGGTCGAACCCCCGTTCGTTGTTGAACCGACGCTCGAGATCGACGATCCACGCCCCGAGTGCGTGCAACTGTTCGTCGGTAGCGCTCAAAAGCGTCGCCAGCCGTTCGGCCGTGAGCGTCCCCCGCGAGAACTTGCAGGCGATGGCCGAATCCAGCACCGCCTTCTCGTTTTCGCGCTCGATGAGCACCCGGGCTTTCCCCTCGACGCCGTCGGGATCGATCGCGTCGTCGGCGTCGACGAGCGGATACTCCAGGACGTACATCGACCCATAGAGGTGGTCGGCACCGCGGTTCGCGGTCGCAAACGAGAGCGCCTGCCCGTTGAGGGTCCGGCCGTCGTGGGCGGCGAACTCCATGCCCTTCATCGTCCAGTTGTCGACGCCCAACTCGGCGTAAACGCGGTCGATACCCTCCGCGAGCGTGTCGCCGATCCCCTCCCGGTGGGCGATCTTCTCGATCGTCTCGACGGCGAGGTCGGCGTTCCCGAAGGCCCCCTGGCTTTCGAGATACGCCGAGACGACGTCGCCACACGAGATCGTATCGAGGCCGAGTTCGTCACACCGGTCGTTCGAGCGCATGAGCGCCACCACGTCGTCGATACCCGCGTTGCTTCCGAACGCCATGACCGTCTCGAACTCGGGGCCCTCGGTTTCCAGTCCGCTCGCGTCGTCACGGGTCGGCAGTTTGCAGGCGAACGCACACGACCCACAGGTCCCTTTCTTGTACTTTTTCTCCTCGATCCGGTCGCCGCCGATGGCCGACGCCCCCTCGAAGGAGCGTTCCGAAAAGTACCGCGTCGGCAGCGCGCCCATCCGGTTTGCGAACTCGGTCAACCCCGCGGTCCCCTGCCGTTTCATTGGATGGTCGCGTTCGGCGGCCGCCCGGTGGACGTCGGCCGTCACCGACGGCAACTCGACTGGCCGGGCGGAGTTCCCCTCGAACGTCAGCAGTTTCACGTTTTTCGCGCCGAGCACGGCCCCGAGCCCCCCTCGGCCGAACACCCGCGATCCCGAGGTGACGATCGAGGCGAACCGGACGCGGTTCTCACCCGCGGGGCCGATGCAAGCGATCGCGTCCGAATCTAGCCCCCGCGAGTCGGTGACGAACTCCGTGACCGCCGACGCCTCCGCGCCCTCGAGTTCCGGAACGGGGTCGAACTCGACCCCCTCGTCGGTGACGTGGACGGCGAGGAGGTCGTCGCTTCGCCCGGCGATCTCGACGGCGGCGTAGCCGGTGTCCGCGAAGTTCCCCGAGAGAAACCCGCCGGCGTTCGACGAGAGCAACCCGTCGGTCAACGGCGACAGCGCCGTTGCGGACACCCGCCCGGTGAAGCTCATCGTCGACGTCTGCAGCGGCCCGAGGGCGAACACGACGCGGTTTTCGGGCCCGAACGGATCGGCGTCGAAGGGGATCCGTTCGAAGGCGAGTTTCGTCCCGACGCCCCGACCCCCGACGAACGCCGAGAGGGTGTCGTCGACGTTCGAGGCCGCGGCCTCGCGGTCCCCGACGTCGACGCACAGAAGCGGGCCACGAACGTGACGCATCGGGCATGAATCGGTACCGAGGCCACATAACGCTTTGTGGCAGCGGTGCCCGAACATCTATGTGGCGGTGGGCCCCGCGTTCCGGTATGGACGCCGTCGATCACATCAACGTCGACGTCGACGACCTCGACGCCTGCTACCCGTTCTACCGGGACGTCCTCGGACTGGAGTTGCTCCGACCGCCGGCCGACTTCGAGGGCGACCACGCCATGTTCAAGGCCGGCGACACAGTCGTCACGCTCGCCGAGACCGGCCGCGCCGAAGGGTGGAACCGCGACGACCTCGCACATCCCCTCGATAAGGCACACGTCGCCTTCGAGACCGACCGGGAGCGATACGAGACGCTCGTCGGGGAGTTGGACGGTCAGTTCCCGAAACAGGGGCCGTACGACTGGAACGAGTTCGAGGGGTTCTACTTCCTCGACCCGGACGGCAACCTCCTCGAAGTGATCACCTACGATCCGGTTCCCCCGTCGATCGAGCGGACGCTTTTGACCCACGACGACGTTTGACACCGGACTCCTCGACCGCCAGCGCGGGGAGCCGTGATACCTAAGTGCTCAACCGATGTGTGGTAACATATGTCTGACGATCGAGACCTCCCGAACATCAAGGCCGGACGCGGTGGCGAGCGTGGAAACGACGACCCGGCGGCCGTCGAGACGGCGACCGTCGAGTATCTCAGTCAGGGCACGCTCCAGCGACACGGCTGGAGCCGCGAGGACGAGGACCTCTTCGAAAAGGCCAGAGCCGCCGGCCTCGACGACCGGGAGTACGGGACCGTCGAGGTCCCGAAAAACGAGTACCTGCTCGACGGCGTCGAGAACGAAGGGCAAAGTTGGCCCTTCGAGTGCCGCGCCGGATCCTGTGCGAACTGCTCGGCCTACCTCGTCGAGGGCGACCTCGAGATGGACATGAACCTCTTTTTGACCGACGAGGAGGTCGAGGGGATGGATCTCCGGTTGACCTGCGTAGCGTCGCCGAAAAGCGACGAGTTACGTGTTATTTACGAGGCTCGCCGCTCCGAGTATCTTCGGACCGTCGTCGGCGAACGGGAGGTTTGAGTCCCGGCCGTTCCGGTGTGTCCACCGGTTACCGTCGCCGAATGCCACGGAAACAGCCGTAACCGAACGGATCAAGCCCGTTCGATCCACGCCGCTGCCCGCTCCTCGGAGGCGCCAGTGATTTCGGCGACCGTCTCGGGGTCGGCCGCGACGAGGTCCGTCGTCGAGGTGATCCCCGCGTCCCCGAGGCGGTCGGCGTACGTCGGGCCGATCCCCTCGACGGTGTCGACCGGTTCGCCCCCGGTGGCGGCCGCCCGGAGCCGCTCGTCGGGCGACATGTCCGTCACCAGACGGTCGTCTTCGTAGCGGCGGACCGCCGAGAGGTCGACGTCGTCGCCGACCGACTCGAGCACCGCCGCGAGCACGAGCGCCTGCCTGTCGAGGCGATCCTCCAAGGCGTTGATGTTGTTGAACGACTTCTCGGCGAACGCCGTGAGCGACTCCGAGAACTCCGTCAGCTTCGCCTCGTTCTGTTTGACCTTCCGCTCGTTGAGGCTGATGCGGGCGAAGTTCTCGACGGACTCGAGTTGGGATCTGAGCGCTTCGATGTCCTCGCGGAGCTCCGCGGTCCGGGATGCGACGATATCTTCGATCAGCAGTTCGACGGTCCCCTCCGTCGAGGGCGGTTCGGGCGTTTCGGGTACGTCATCGCCGTTCTGTTTCGCGTCGTTCGAATCACTATCCGCTCCGTCCGGAGTCTGTCTTCGGAATTTTGCCGGCGACATATGCCTGATATTACCACACACCGTTATATATTTTCGCCCGAGCAACGGACGCAGCGTCCAAACCGACGCTCACCCGCGTTCGATCCGGCTCGCGAGCCCGCGAAGCCGGTCGGCCTCGGCCGGCGTCCCCTCGGCTTCGTGCTCGTCGGCGACGGCCCGGAGCGCCCGAACGATGTCGTTTTTTTCGCGGGGCGTGACCTCGATGGTTTGTGTGCTTGGAGCCATCCTCTCGGACGATCTCTGAGGTTCGATGGCACATAGCTGTTGTGCCGCCGCACCTGTGGCCGGACCCCCGACGGTCGCACCGGGGGCCGTCCCGCCGGTAGATACATACCCGCGCTGGCTGACAGGTACGACCATGTCAGACCACGATCTCCCCCGGGAAGGGCTGGTTCCGGAGTCCGACGGCGTCGGGATGCGGTGTGCGGCGTGCGGAGCCCGGTTCCCGCGCAGGGACGCCGCGACGCCGGAGAAAGGAAGCCTCGCCTGCCCGTCGTGTGGTTCGACGGATATCGAAGAAACGGGCGAGTGACACCGGCGACAGCCCGTTTCGGTGACGAATACGGCCTCGTGAGCGGTGGAGTAAAATGTGTGCGCTTCGTTAGCATATACATGAACGAGCCGATCGATGCGGGGTGTGTCGAATGCGGCGCGACGTTTCCCCGAGGTGCGGCCGAGCGAGCCGAGGGAACGGGGCTCAGTTGTCCGGTCTGTGGCCACAGCGTCGTCCGGGGGATCCCGCCCGAACACGGCTCACTCGGCGTCGTCGAGTCGAACACCCGGTGTGGGGACTGTGAGGCGACGTTCCCGCACGCCGAGGCGAAGACGCCGACGAAAGGCGTGTTGGCCTGTCCGGTCTGTGGGTCGACGGGGAAACTGGAGTTGATCGACCCCGACGACGCATCGTAGCGGTCCTATCCGGTCGATTTCGCTTCGACGATACAGCCCTCCACGGCGAGGGTGTCGAGCCCCGTCCGCGAGAACACCTCGAGCGCGTCCGCGGCGGTCGCGACGATCGGCTCCCCCGATTCGTTGAACGACGTGTTGAGCAACACCGGGACGCCGGTCTTTTCGCCGAACACCTCGAGGAGCCGGTGAAATCGTGGGTTGTCTGCCTCCGAGACCGTCTGTGGACGGGCGGTGTCGTCGCCCGGGTGGACGACGGCGGGGATCTCGTCGGTTCGCTGCCCACGTACGTCGACCGTCCGGATCATGTACGGGGCGGGCAGCGGCCCCTCGAGGTACCGCTCGGCCGCCTCGACCGGAACCGAGGGGGCGAACGGCCGCCACGCCGCACGCCCCTTGACGAACCCGTTGACCCGATCCCCGGCGGCGGCCGACCGGGGATCGGCCAGTATGCTCCGGTTTCCGAGCGCCCGCGGCCCCATCTCGAGTCGTCCCTGCATCCAGCCGACGAGCGCGCCGTCGGCGAGCCGATCCGCGACGTACTCGAAACGATCCGCGGGGACCGCGTGGTCGACGCCGCGGCGATCGAACAGCCGTTCGACGGCCGCCGTCGTCGTCTCCGGCCCCCGATACAGCGTCGACGGAAGCGACCGGGCCTCGCCCGCAGCCAGCGCTGCCCCGAGAGCGGCCCCGGCGTCGCCCGCGACCGGCTGGACGAACAGTTCGTCGACGGCCGGTGACGCCGCCAGCCGCTGGTTCAGCTTACAGTTGAGCGCGACGCCGCCGGCCAGGCAGACGCGACCGAGCCCCAGTTGCTCACAGTGTGTCTCACAGATCCCGACGACAGTGGATTCGAGAAACCGCTGGACCGTGCTCGCGAGCGCGTTCCGTCGGTCGTCGAACCGTCCGCGGGTCGCCGTTCGGGGCTCGCCGAACAGATTCTCGAGGCGAGTGACCGCGGTCGGAACGCCGGATCCGACGATCGGGGTCACGTCGTAGCCGACGCCGCCGTCGACCGCACCGCGGAGGCGCGTGTCGAGTTCCGGATCGGACGCCCCATACGCCGCAAGCCCCATTAGCTTCCCCTCGCCGCCGAAGGGCTGAAATCCGAGATATCCCGCCGTCGCCGCGTAGAGATACCCGAGGCTGTTCGGCGCTTCGTACCGCCGGATCGCTTCGAGAGAGCCTTCCGCTCCCCGCCAGACGACAGTCGAGTCGCGGGCACCGCGCCCGTCGATGGTGAGCACGAGTGCGTCGTCGAACCCCGACGGGTCGAAGGCGCTCGCGGCGTGGGCGCGGTGGTGATTCACCCACTCGATCGGTGGGACCGGGCGGCCGATTGCGGCGAGTTCGCGTTCGAGACGGGCTCGACACCCGTCCTCGTCCCCACCGGTCAGAGGACCGTCCCAGGGAATCGTCACGCGGTCGAGGGCCCCGAAGTCGATCCCGGCGTGATCGAGACACCGCCGGATCGCGGCCGCTGGGAACGTCTCCGGGGCACGCTTTCGGCCGATCAGGCGGCCCTCCTCGACGCCGAAAACGAGCCTTCCATCGGCGAACAGCGCCGCTGTGGGGTCGTGGGTGCCGAATCCGGCTATCGTCGGGTTGATCGCAAGGACGTATCTCACGGTGTGTTCCGTGGGCGCAAAAAATGCGGTCGTGTGTTTCCCCGGTGGCTTACGCCTCCATCGAGAAGACGACGAGGCGGTTGTCGCGCTGGCCGCGGCGGAGCCAGCCGGAGCCGCCGACCTGAATCGCGACGTACTGTTTGTCCGTCTCGGAGTCGTACCAGCTGATCGGGCTCGAGGATATCGGCGCGTCGCCGGTCGAGAACTCCCGGAGCCGGTCGCCGTTTGCGGCGTCGTAGGCGATGAAGTTACCGTTCTGAGTGCCCGCGAACATCAGCCCGGTCGCCGTCGACATCGTACCGCCCCATATGTACGTGTCGCTGTCGATCCAGTCGCGCCAGACGCGTTTGCCGGTCGCCGGATCGAACGCCGAGATGGAGCTGATGTGCCCGTTGTACTCGTCGGGCATCGCCTCGGTCTCGTCCTCGAGGATGCCGCCCCAGTACTTCCGGCCCGCCTCGAACTCCTCGAAGCGCCACCAGGCTTCCTGGGCGTTGTTGTGCA
>CAZOFL010000088.1:0-9986 GCA_964579035.1 uncultured Natronomonas sp.
CACGGTAGACGACGCCCCGTTCACCGTCGACGGTCACGACGCTTCCGTCCTCCATCGAGGACGGAAGACTCACGGCCGAAACCATCGGCACGCCGAGTTCGCGGGCGACGATCGCCGGATAGCCGGTCAACTCGGTATCGCCCGCGATGAACCCCGAGACCGTCGATGCGTCGCCGGCGAACTCGCCGTCGAATCCCGCCGGAAGCACGACGATCGATCCGTCCGGAACGCCGGCGAGGTCCCCATCGTCCGTCCGGGCGATCGGTGCTGCCGCCTGCCCCGAAACGACGGTTCGCCCGGTCGCGATCGTTTCGGCGACGACGTGCACCTTCAGCGTGTTGGCGACGTCCGTTCCCGACAGTTCGCTCATCATCCCCGCGAGCACGACGATCGTGTCGCCGCTTTCGGCGATACCGGCCGAGACGGCGCTTTCGACCGCGGTCTCCAGGATGTCGTCGACGTCGGTGGCGTAGCTCGCATAACGCGCGTCGATCCCCCACGAGAGGGCAAGCTGCCGGCGTACAGCGTCGTCCGGGGTCGCGGCGATGACCGGGACAGCCGGGCGGAATTTCGCCGCCTTGCGGGCGGTGTACCCCGACTCCGAGACGGCGACGATCGCCGTCGCGTCGACGTTCGCCGCGAGATACCGGGCGGACCGGGCAACCGCATCGGTTCGGACCCCCGGCTCCGCGGCCGGGACGCGTTCATCGCGCGTTTCGGCGTATTCTGCGCTGTCCTCGATTCGATCCACGATCGCGCCCATCGTTTCGACCGCCTCGATGGGGTAGTCACCGACCGCGGTTTCCCCAGAGAGCATCACCGCATCGGTCCCGTCGAAGACGGCGTTGGCGACGTCGGACGCTTCGGCGCGGGTCGGTCGCCGGGAACGGATCATCGAATCGAGCATCTCCGTGGCGGTGATAACCGGGATACCGGCGGCGACACACCGCCCGATGATCCGCTTTTGAATGATCGGGACATCCTCGAGGGGACACTCGACACCCAAGTCGCCGCGGGCGATCATGACGCCGTCGGCGGCGTCGACGATCTCGTCGATGTGTTCGACCGCCGCGGCGCGTTCGATCTTCGCGATTACCGGCGTTCCCGTCGCACCGAACCGATCGAGGGTGTCGGCGATCCGGTAGACGTCGTCGCCATCGCGGACGAACGACGCGGCGACGAGGTCGACTCCGCGTTCGGCGGCCAGCCGGAGGCTCCGTTCGTCGGCCTCGGAGACGAGATCCAACCCGAGATCGACGCCCCGGGTCGTCACGCCCGCCCGCGAGCCGAGTGCCCCGCCGGAGTCGACCCTCGCAACGACGGTATCGCCCTCGACCCGTTCGACGGTCGTCTCGATGCGGCCGTCGTCGATCAGGACCGTATCACCGGCCGAAACGGCGGCGATCGAGTGGTTTAATCCGATCGTCGCTCGCGTCGTGGTCGTTCCCTCGACGAACCGGAGCTCCGATCCGGGCTGGATCTCGACCGGCGCGTCGGTTTCGGCGGTTCGGACCTCCGGGCCCTGGAGATCGAGCATGATCGCGAGGGAGTCGTCTGTCCCCTCGTCGACCGCGCGTACGCGCTCTATCGAGTCCGCGCGCCCATCGTGAGTTCCGTGGCTCGCGTTCAGCCGGGCGACCGACATCCCTGCTTCCGCGAGGCGACGGACGGTCGCTCGATCCCCGGAGGCGGGGCCGAGCGTAGCGACGATCTTGGCGTTTCGCATGCGCAGTCTGGACCGACCGGATACAAAAATCCATCTCCGGACCGCCTCCAACCAGCGCCGGAAACGGTCACTCCCCGTATCGGGTTATCGGCTCCAACTCCACGGGGTCGACATCGGCGAAGGCGTCCCGGGCGATGGTGCGTTTGTGAACCTCGTCGGCCCCGTCGATGATCCGGAACTGGCGGACGCTCTCGTAGAAGTCGGAGATCGGCAGATCCTTCGCGATCCCGTTGCCGCCGCAGAACTGAACGGCGGCGTCGATCGCATCCTCGGTAACGGAGGCGGTGAACACTTTCGCCATCGAGACGTCGGTCCGGGCTTCGTCGCCCGCCGAAATCCGATCGGCGGCCTGCCGGACGAGCGCCCGCGCGGCCTCGAGGCGCGTCCGGTGTTCGGCGATCTCGTGGCGTGGACCCTGCTTTTCTGCGACGGGCGTGCCGAACGCCTCCCGTTCGGACATGTACGCTTTCGCGATGTCGAGAGACCGCTGTGCCATCCCCGAGTATCTCATACAGTGTGTCAGCCGAGCGGGGCCGAGCCGTTCCTGGACGTGTGCGAACCCCTCCCCTTCCTCACCGAGGAGGTGCTCCTCCGGGACGCGAACGTCGTCGAGTTTGATCTCGGCGTGACCGTGGTGGTCCATCGCGGGACCCATATGCGGGATGTTCCGGACGACTTCGACCCCGTCGGCGGCCGACGGGACGAGAAACACCGAACACCCTTCGTAGGGGTGAGCCTCCGGATCGGTGCGGGCGAAGACGAGGAGGATATCCGCCCGGATCCCGTTCGTCGTCCACCACTTGTGGCCGTTAACGACCCAGTCGTCGCCGTCTTTCTCGGCGGTCGTTTGCAGCATCTTCGGATCGGACCCACCGCCTTGGATCGGTTCGGTCATCGCAAACCCGGAGACGATGTCGCCGGCGACGAGCGGTTCGAGGTACTCCTGTTTTTGCAGTTCGGTGCCGTGTAACTCGAGCAGGTGCATGTTACCCTCGTCGGGGGCGTCGACGCGCATCGCGGCCTGCCCCAGGAAACTTCTACCGGCCTCCTCGAAGGTCGGCAACACGTCGCGGAAGTCGTACCCCATCCCACCGTGTTCCTCGTCGATCTGCGGGGCGTAGACGCCGTAGTCATGGGCCGCCTCCCGGAGCTCCGCTATCGCGCGCTCGGAGACGGGGGTCCCGCCGGCGAGCTCCCGCTCCGTCGGGAGAACGACCTCTTCCATCAGTTCGTGTGCCCGCTCGGCCAACTCGACCGCCTCGGGCGAGTCGTTATGCGACCGCATACCGACGGGTACCGGCGTATCGAAAATAAAGATCCGGTACGAATCTCACGGTGTTAGATATAACGTCCAAAACGGCGAACATCGGAAAGGAGTTTTACAGATCGATCCGTTCGAGGTCGAGTTCCAGCTCGGCGACGTGGTCGTTGTACGCCTCGACGAAACCCCGAAACCGCGGGGCGTACTCCCGGACATCCGCCGCCGAGGGCGGGCCGTACTGCGAGAGCAGATAGACGCCGCCCGACCCGCCCGCTCTGAGATACGACACGCTGTCGTGTTCGCGTTTCAGCTCCCAGCGGGTTCCCTCAACCCGCGCGGCAAACGTGCCGTAGTCCGTCCCCTCGTAGCGGTGGAGTTCGCCCGCCATCCGGGCACAGCGGGATTCGACCGCATCGACGAGTCGGTCGCGCTCCCCGACGACCGCGTCGGTCCCGCTGACCGACGGGAACGCCGCGTCGACATCGTCGAAGAACCCTTCCAGCGACGCGACGTGCTCGTTGTACGCCGCGACGAACGCTTCGTAATCCTCGAGGGCACGCGAGAGCGCCTCGGGCTCGGCGGGCGACTGTGTCGACACGACGTACGTCTCGCCGCCCGCACGGGGTTCATACAGGAGAAACTCCAGGTCACCCGCCTCGTATTTGACTGTCCACTCGCCGCGGTCGGTCGAAAACGTCCGCCGGCCGTAGTCGCCGCCCTCGACTCTCGCGACGTTGTAGGCGATCCGCCCGGCGTGTTCTCGAACCGCCGCGAGCAGTTCCTCGCGGTTTTCCGTCACCGCGTCGACGTCCGAAACGTCGAGCGCGAATTCCGACAGCGATCCCATTGTTCGGACGGAAGTGCCCTACCCTGATAACCGCCCGGATCCGAAGCGTCCCGTCGGTTCCGGTCGGATTTTTATGTGCCGCCGGCGACGGTCACGTATGCACGTACTCGTCACCGGTGGCGCCGGATTCATCGGGGGCCATCTGGCGGAAGCGTTCCTCGAAGACGGCCACGACGTGACGGTTCTCGACGTCATGGACCCGTTCTACGATCTCGGGATCAAACAGCACACGCTCGACGTCCACCGCGAGGTCGCCGAACGCGAGAACGCGGCTTACGAGTTCGTTGAGGGCGACCTCCGCGATTCCGACCTGGTCTCCGACCTCGTCGCCGACGCCGAAGCCGTTTATCACCAGGCCGCGAAAGCCGGCGTCCGCCCGAGCGTCGAGGCACCGCGGGAGTACGACGAAGTAAACGTCGACGGGACCCTGAACGTCCTCGATGCGGCGCGCGACACCGACCTCGAACGCCTGGTGGTCGCGTCTTCCTCGTCGGTGTACGGCGGCCACGAGGAGTATCTACCGTTTTCCGAGACCGATCCCACGCTTCCGGTCTCACCGTACGGGGCGTCGAAGCTCGCAGCCGAACGGTACGCCTGTTCGTACGCCGAGGTGTACGATCTTCCGGCGGTCGCCTTACGATACTTTACGGTGTACGGCCCCCGGATGCGACCGAATATGGCCGTCTCGAACTTCGTCTCGCGGTGTCTCAACGGCGAGCCGCCCGTCGTCTACGGCGATGGCACCCAGACCCGCGATTTCACGTATATCGACGACGTGATCGAGGCGAATCGGACCCTGCTTTCGAGCGGCGCGGGCGACGGTGAGGCGATAAATATCGGCTCGACGGACAACATCGAAATCAGGACGCTCGCGACTGAGATCCGCGATCAACTGGCGCCCGACCTCGAAATAGAGCACGCCGAGCGGTACGACGCCGACGCCGACCACACTCACGCCGACACGGCGAAAGCCGAGAAACTGCTCGGATACGATCCGGACCACACCATCCGCGAGGGGGTCGAGGCGTTCGTCGCGTGGTACCGAAAGAACCGCAAGTGGTACGAGCCGCTCGTGTTGGCCTCCTGAAGAGCGGTCAAAGCGCTTAGGATCGATACCCGGCCAGCGTCTCGAACACGTCAGTACCGCCCTCGATCGCCGCCTCGAGCCGCTCGACGCCAGGCTTGTCCGCCCGGTCCGGATTCGCGACGACGGTGACGCGTTCGGTCCCGCAGGGGACGAACCCCATCCCGAGCCGCTCGGCGGTCGCACGAAGCCCGAGCCCGGCGTCACCCCCGCCCGAACGGACCTTCCGGGCCGGTGACTCGTGGGCTCGAACGGAGAGGCCGAACCCGTCGATCGCGTCGGTCAACTCGTGTCGGTCGACGCCGCGTTCGCCGGCGAGCGTTTCGATCGCCCCCTCGAACGTCGACCGGAGTCCGGCGTCAGTCGTCCGGTTTACGAACCGGATATCGGCGTCGATCAGGTCCTCGATACTACTGATATCGCGGGGGTTTCCGTCCGGAACGACGAGCCCCCACTCCCTCGAGAAACTACCGAGTTCGATCCCATCGGGTGTCGAATCGCCGGTCACGACTGCGACGTCGGTGATCCCATCGCGGAGACGGCGGCGGCCCTGTCGGCTGCCGACGGCGAGATAGCGGGGGCGTTCGACGCGGTCGAGCAATCGTGACAGCGCCGGATCGTCCTCGCCGGCGGCAAAAAGCGTCGGCGGGCGAACGTCCGGCGAGAACAACTGTACCTCGACCGGTTCGCCGGCGTCGAGATACTCGACGTCCGGCGGCACCGAGACGATCCCGTCGGCCTCGACGAGGCTCGTCGTCGCGCCGCTTCCCTTGTCGACCGGATACACCAGAGCATCGCCGTCGCCGTCGGTGACGAGCCCGGCGGGCATATATCGGAGCCGCCCCTCGCTGTAGCGTTCCCGGACGGCCATCCGACCCTCGATCGTCGCCGTTCGTGGCTCGGGGAGTCCCGCGGCCTCCCGGATCGCCGGGGCGACGAACGCCCGGAAGATCGTCAGCGCCGAGACGGGGTACCCAGGGAGGCCGATGTACGCGCTCCCCGCCAGCCGTCCCACGAGCATCGGCTTGCCGGGTTTGACCGCCACGCCGTGTAACAGAAGTTCGCCCGTCTCCTCGACGACTCGGTAGATGACATCGACGGCCGACGCCGACGTCGACCCCGACGAGAGGACGAGATCGCACTCCTCGGACGCGGTTTTGAGCGCGGACTCCATCGCGTCGTAATCATCGCCCGCGTGGGGGTACAATCGCGCCTCGCCGCCGGCCTCCTCGACGGCCGTCGCGGTCGTGTAGCTGTTGACGTCGTAAATCTGGCCGACGCTACTTTCGAGCGGCTCACCCGGACGAACGAGTTCGTCACCGGTCGAGACGATGCCGACCGTCGGCTTGCCGCGGACGGGAATCTCGTCGACGCCGAGCGCCGACAGGAGGCCGATTTCGCGAGGTGTTACGAGGGTTTCCGGCCCGAGTGCGCGCTCGCCGGCCGCCACGTCCGCGCCCGCGAACATGATACGGTCACCGGGCGCGAGCGACGTCCGGACGAGGACGGTTTCGCCATCGGGATCCCTGTCGGTTCGCTCGACCATCACGACGGCGTCGGCTCCCGGTGGGACGACCGCACCAGTCGATATCTCGACGCATTCGCCGTCTTCGACCGTACGTTCGGGCCGTTCGCCGGCATGAACCTCGCCGACGAGCGCGAGTTCAGCGGGAGCGGCCTCGTCCGCGCCGAACGTGTCGCGGGCGCGGAGCGCGTAGCCGTCGACGCCAGCACGGTCGAACCCGGGGACGTCGAGTTCGGCGTCGACTCGTTCGGCGAGGATGCGGCCGTTCGCCTCGTTAAGCGGTACGGTCTCCGACTCCGGCACGAGGTCGAGCGAGGCGATGGCTTCGCGGGCCGCCTCCGGCGACGCGAGGTCACGGAACTCCTTTCTAGACATGGTACTCCCAGTTTTCGACCGCGACCGATTCACCTTCGGGTATTCCCTCACGGGCCTCGGGGACGACCACCCAGCCGTCGGCGAGCGCGACACTCGACAGGACACCAGAGCCGCTCGCACGCGTCGGTGTGGCTTCGAGCTCACCGTCAGTCCCCTCGATTCGAACTCGAACGAACGTTCGGGTACCGGGTTCGCTCCGTATTTTCCGCGTGAGTGTCGCCTCGCGGCTGGGAAGCGGCTCACACGGCATTCTCCCGAGGTGTTTTATCAGCGGGCGAAGGAACTGCACGGCGTTGATGATCGCCGCGACGGGGTAGCCCGGAAGCATCACGACGGTCGTTTCGTGAACCCTTCCGAGCGCGAGGGGGTGGCCGGGTTTCAGCGCGACGCCGTGGACGAACACCTCCCCGAGTTCGGCGACGACTTCCGGAATCAGGTCGCGCTCGCCGACCGAGGAGCCGCCGGTCGTCACGACGACGTCTTTCGTCAGGTCGCGCTCGATGGCCGCCCGGAGCGCGTCGTGGTCGTCGGTGACGATTTCGCGGCGAGTGAGGTTTGCCCCCCAGCGTTCGGCAAGCCGGGAGACGGTCATTCGGTTCGTCTCGACGATTTCGCCCGGGGCGGGGTCGGCCTGGACGAGCTCCTCGCCGGTCGGAATCACGGCGACTTCGGGCCGGTCGACGACCTCGACGCTGTCGACTTCCGTCGCTTTCAGTAGCCCGAGGTCGGAGGGACGAAGCTGGTGGCCGGGTTCGTACAGCCGCTGGCCGGCCTCGACGTCCTCGCCGACGGGAGCGACGTTCTCCCCCTCCGCGACGGCGTCGAACACCTCCAGCTCGTCGCCGATCCGGTCGGTCTCCTCTATCATCACCACAGCGTCGGCGTCGGCTGGAAGTTCGCTCCCGGTGTGAACGCGAACCCCCGCGTTCGGGCCAACGGCATTCGCAGGCTGAAGGACGGCCGGCGACCGATCGGACGCGCCGAACGTATCGGCGGCTCGAACCGCCCAGCCGTCCATCGCGGCTCGCTCGTAGTGCGGGACGTTCCGTCCGGCATCAACCGGCTCGGCGAGGGCTCTGCCGTCGGCTGCCGTGAGTGGAACCTGCTCGGTTCGTCGAATCGTCGAGACGTCGAGCAGCTGCGCTCTCGCGTCACTGACACGGGTTCGCTGTTTGAACCCCGTCTCGCGTACGTCGCTCATACCTCACCGTTGGTGGGGGGCGACCTAAAGCTCACTCGGGTGCGACGAGAACGCGACCGTCCCGGACGGAGAACGACGGGCCGTCGGCGGCCAGTGCGGTAGCGCTACCGTCCCGGGTGTACACCTCGACCGTTCCGTCGCGGGGAGCCGAAACTGGCTGTGACTCACCGGGAGCCAACACCAGCAGCGTCGTCGTGACACCGTCGCTGTGAACCCGGACACCGACGGAGACGGTCGACGCGCCCTCATTGTAAATCGTTGGACGGGGCCGCCGAAACGAGTCCGGAGAACTTACACGAGCCATCACGTCACGTACGGTATACGATAACATGTGTCTTTCGGTGGGTTGGTCGGTGGGTAGCCGACACCGGGGCTTTTAACGCGTCGGCGGTCGTAGCTGACTGCATGGCTTTGCGAGAGGCGTTGCGAGACCTTCCGGAGACCGTTTTCGCCGACCTGCTGGAGAGCGACGAGGCGTATTTGCTCGTCATCGACCTTCCGGGGACGACCGCCGAGACCGTCGATATCCGCGTCGAAGACGGCAGGCTCCGTATCGAGGCCCGACGTGAAAAAGCACTGCCGGCGGAGTTTCGCTACGTCGAAGAGGAGCGAGCGCTGTTTCTCGACACCGAGTTACCGCTTCCGCCGGACGCGACGGGGGCGGACGCCGAAGCGACCGTCGAACGGGGTGTGCTCGAACTCCGTCTCCCGAAATCCAGCGCCGACGGCGCTCAACGTATCCCGGTCTCCTAATAGTGGGTCTCGTGGATGTGCGTTCGTTTTCGGCCAAAATCAACGAAACGTCGGGAGAAGAGCGCCGCCGAAAGGTCCGGTTGGCGACGACGAGTGCTATGAAAAACGCCGTGTCGCTGTTCGAGACCCATCGATGTATGAACCCCGAACGTATCGACCACACCGAGCCACTCGATGAGGTGGCAGGCGAGTGAGCTTTCGTTCTTACCGGCGCTTCGTCGTCGTCGCATACCAGTTTCTCCCGTTGTTGCTCGCCTACGCGAGGGACAGAAAGCGGTTCCTCTTTTTCGGACGGCGGCGACAGGTCACGCCGGAGACCCGCCGCCGCCGCGCACAGTCGCTTCTCGCGTCGCTTTTAACGCTCGGGCCGACGTTCATCAAACTCGGGCAGCTGCTCTCGACGAGACCGGACATCCTCCCTCCGGAGTACGTCGAGGAGTTCGAAGAGCTCCAGGACAACGTCCCGCCGGCGGAGTGGAGCGACGCGGAGAAAGTCATCGAAGCTGATCTCGGGCCCGCCGACGAGGTGTTCGACGACTTCAACACCGACGCCATAAGCGGCGCGAGCCTCGGACAAGTGTACACCGCAAAAGTCGACGGCCGGGACGTCGCCGTGAAGGTGAGACGCCCCGGTATCGAAACGCTCGTCGAAGCTGACCTCCGCGTGATCCGCTGGTCGTTGCCGATACTCATGCAGTTCGTCGACGACACGCGCTCGTTCTCGCTCGAAACGCTGGCCGACGAGTTCGAGAAAACGATCCGCGAGGAGATGGACTACGAGCGGGAACGGGCGATGCTCGAAGAGATTCGAAAGAACTTCGCGGACGACGAGCGCATCCGGATTCCGGCAGCACTTCCGAACTACTCGACGCGTCGGGTGTTGACGATGGAGTACGTCCCCGGCACGAAGATATCCGAGGTCGAAAACCTCGACGGATTGGGGCTCGACCGAACCGATCTCGCGACGACGCTCCAGCGGGTGTATCTGCAGATGATCGTCGTTGACGGGGTGTTTCACGCCGACCCTCACCCCGGTAATCTCGCCGTTCAAGATGACGGGACGCTCGTGTTCTATGACTTCGGGATGAGCGGTCGCGTCGACCCGTTCATCCAGGAGAAAATCATCGAGTTCTACATGGCGGTCGCGAGACAGAACACCGACGACATCCTCGACACCCTGATAGAGATGGGGACGCTCAGCCCGCAGGCCGACC
>CAZOFL010000089.1:0-9834 GCA_964579035.1 uncultured Natronomonas sp.
TCAGTCCTGTCGTCTCTCCTCCAAGATGTGGACCAACCGGACTTCGAGTTTAGAGACTTTTCGACCCAGATTGGGTTACAGACTCTACAAAAAGACAGAGACGACCGTGAGTTCACGCTGATCGGACTCTCTCGCTACGAGGGGACTGACGCCATGAAGACGGCGAACGATCTTGTAGAACAGAATGAATCTGTTAGTGAGGAGGGGGTCGTAGATGCAGCCATTACAGTTCAACTCGAGAATTGCCTCCGGATTATTATTCTTGAGGTGAAAACTCAGTCCGAATCACTCGATCCTGACCGACTCGCTAAAACCCGAAACGACAGCCTGGTGTGTACTACCTGTTCTGCGGACCGCCCGGCCGGGCAATGTGGGACTACGCTCAAAACACCGCGAAACGCTTGATAGCGGGGAGCCGCTACTCTTTGCTGTCGAGTACGACGCCGAGCGGTACGCACTCGCCTGTACGGACTGTGCGCCGCGGTATGAGCCGACCCGCAACCGCATTGGAACCAAAGCGTCGATTTAAAACTCCACAATATGCATCACAGCACTCATGCCGAGACGGCCGCGAGTGTCGACGATGGCAACCGTCGTTACGAGCGAAGACCCGCGGATTCAGATTGAGATCCTCCGATCAGTTCTGGGGGAAAACCACACGTTCCGTTCGGCCGACCTCTCGTCGATCGAACGGCTCATCGAGACGGCACAGGGGGCCGACGCACTCGTCGTCGACACGGGAGTTCCGGTTCCGAAAGCGGTCTTTGAGGCGTGTCCGAGCCTCGAAATCGTCGCCCGCGCCGGGACTGGCGTCGACAACATCGATGTCGCGGCCGCCGCCGACCACGGCGTAACGGTGACGAACGTCCCCGAGTACTGTACCGAAGAGGTTTCGACGCACGCCGTCTCGCTGTTCGTGACGCTTCTCCGGCGGATCGAGACCTACGACCGGGCGGTCGAGAACGGGCGATGGGACTGGACCGACGGCCGGCCGATCCCGCGGCTCTCCGAGCAGACGGTCGGGTTGTACTCGTTCGGAGGGATCGCCAGACGGACGGCCGAAAAGGTCGCGGGGTTCGGCTGTGAGTTGATCGCGGCCGATCCATACGTCGATGCCGACGAGATGGCGGAGTACGGCGTCGAAAAGGTCTCTTTCGGGGAGCTTCTCGAGCGGGCCGATCACATCTCGATTCATGCACCGCTGACCGAGGAGACGCGGCATCGCTTCGACCGTGATGTGTTCAAGCGGATGCGGGAGACGGCAATCTTGATCAACGTCGGGCGCGGCCCCATCGTCGATCAGGCGGCACTCCGTCGGGCGCTCGACGCCGGGGAGATCGGTGCCGCGGGCCTCGACGTGTTGAACGAGGAGCCGCCGGTAGATTCCGACCTCGTCGGCCGCGAGGACGTGGTGGTGACGCCGCATACGGCGTTCTATTCGGAGGGATCGCTCACCGACCTCAACGAGCAGGTCGCGAGAAACGTTCGCGACACGCTGTCGGGGAAACGGCCCGAAAGCGTCGTCGATCCGGACGCGCCGTGGCTCTGAGCAGTTCGGGCTCGCTGTCGTTCGAGCGGGGCGTCGGATCCCGTCCGCCTCAGCCACAAAGGATCGCAGGCTCGTCGAATCCGTCCTGGCAGAGTCGCTGTAGCGTGTGATACGCCCGACCGTTTCGATCGCTGCACTCCCCGAAAGGAGGATTCGTGTCCGGTCGGCCGTGATAGGCTTCTGCGTGGGCCTGCCTCACTCGACGCTCGGCGTCACCGTCACCGACACCGAACGCTCCCGAGGGCCGTCGCACTCGATCAGGAGGATCGACTGCCACGTTCCCAACGCGAGGTCGCCGTCGCGGATCGGCACGGAGACGCTCCGGCCGAGCAGCGACGACCGGAGGTGTGCGTCGGCGTTTCCATCGAGGGCGTCGTGGCACCAGCCGTCCGGGGCCGACAGGTCCGTGACGAACGCCTCGAGGTCGTCCAGCAGCCGCGGTTCGGCTTCGTTGATCGACACCGCCGCAGTCGTGTGTTCGACGAACACCGTACAGAGGCCGCGATCCACCGACGGGCACGCCCGTTCAACCTGTTCGGTCACGTCGACGATATCGATGCGATCATCGGTGTGGACGGTGAGACTCATTCGGGGTTCCCTCCGTCGGTCGGTTCGACCCGCTTTCCGGTGGCTTTCGGGACCACTCGGTGGGTCGCATCCGTCCAGTCGCGATCCAGCTCCCGGCCCTCGAAGAGCCGATCGAGAAAGACCGCGAGGCCCGCGACCTCCGAGTGTGGTTGGTTGGTCACGCCGACGTTGTAATCGGCGCGCTCGTACACGTCGAAGGGTACCTTCTCCGCGCCGACGACTATCAGGACGGGGGTCTCCTCGTGTGCGTGCCGAATTTCTCCCTCGACGTCCTGTATCGGCAACCCGTACATCGTCAGGTGAACGACACAGCCGTCCCATTCGTCGATGACCCCACGGGGCCGGTCGGTCAACTCCACGTCGAAGGGGCCGCCGAAGCGGTCCGTGATATCCGAGATCGTCTCCTTCGGTCCGGACGCTGCCCCCGAAATGACGACTCCGTCGGCACCGAGCGCCCGGGCCGTCAGGCCGACGTGTGTCGTCATGCGGTTGTCACGCCCCGGTCGGTGACCGAGCCGGAGGACGACGGCGTCGGTGTCGGTGTGCATGTCGTCACTTCCGTCGGAGCCCGTTAGGCGGTTTCGATCGATTCGCGGGCGGCGAAACCGACTTACGAGTGCCGACCGCAAAGCGATCAATGAACTGTACCGGACGCAGGATCTGTATCACCGGCGGCGGCGGATTCGTCGGCTCGCATCTCGCCGATAGCCTCGTCGCTGACAACGAGGTCATCGTCGTTGACAACTTCGCGAACGGCAACCGCGAGTGGGTTCCCGATGACGCCGATCTCGTCGACGGCGACCTCCGCGATCCGTCCGTCCTCGAAACGGCGATTACCGATCGGACGGACGCCGTCTTTCATTTCGCCGCCGACAAAGCCGTCGACAGCGACGACCCCGACGCGCAGTTCCGTGACAACACTGAAATGACTGCGGCCGTCCTCGAACGGATGCGTGCGGTCGGCTGTGAACGGATCGCCTTTACTTCTTCATCGACGGTGTACGGCGAAGCCCCGAGGCCGACGCCGGAGGATTACGCCCCGCTCGAGCCGATAAGCGCGTACGGGGCCGCAAAGCTCGCCGAGGAGTCGCTTCTGTCCGTCTACGCTCACAGCTACGGGTTCCGGGTGTGGTGTTTCCGGTTCGCGAACATCGTCGGGCCGCGTCTCCAGTTGGGGGCCGTGATCCCGGATTTCATCCACAAACTCAGGGCGGATCCGACGGAACTCGAGATCCTCGGCGACGGCCGGCAGGAGAAATCCTACATGCACATCGAGAACTGCGTCGACGCTATGAGACACGTCGTCGAGACCACCGAGGAACCGCTGAACACCTACAACCTCGGCACCCGAACGACGACGTCCGTCCGCCGGATCGCGGATATCGTCGCCGACGAGATGGGTATCGACCCCGAGTACGCGTTCACCGGCGGCGAGCGCGGTTGGGTCGGCGACGTTCCCCGAATGCGGCTGTCGATCGAAAAGCTGGCCGCGACGGGGTGGACGCCCGAAACCTCCTCCGACGACGCAGTCAGGCGGGCGACTACGGAGCTCCTCGGGGAGCGTTGAGAACGCCGTCCGGACGGCTCACACGGAAAACGGCGTCCGGGCCGAAACCGCAGCTTCGCGGACGCGCAGCGTCGCTTCGGCCGTGTAGTCGCCGGGGGCGGGGGTGGGCCAGAGTTCCTCGAACGTCGCCTCCTCGCCCGGTTGGAGGTTCGCTTCGGTGAGCGACTGTGCGAACGCTCGGCCGTCGCTGTAGCGCCACACCTCCTCGTCGCCGTCGTACACCGCGAAATCCGCCCTGCAAGCGTCCCGAAACGTGAGTTCGATCGGCGTGTCGCCGGCGTTGACCACAGCGAAGCTGAACTCGACGCCATCGCCGACGGTCACTTCGAGCGCCGCATCGAGCATAACTTCCATTCGACCCCCCAGATAAAAGCATTTTGCCGGGTCGCGGGCAAAACCGCTAAATCGCAGCACGGGCTAGGGCGTTCGTGCAAGTCGTCGGCTACCGGACGGGTGTTCGCGAGGGGTCGGAGCCGGCGCTCGTCGTCGCCCGCGACGGCGTCGTCGAGCGCGATCCGCTTTCCCCGGGGCGCGAACTCGCCTACACCCTCGGCGAGCGCCGGTGTGCCGGCGCGGTCGACGGGTCCGATCACATCCGGTGTTCGGCCCCCGAAGCCCCGTACTGTGAGATCCACGATTCGACGTGGATCTGTGCGCGGTGTACCGGGGACTGTCTCAAAGCCGAGATGGACTGCTATACCGAACACGCGGTGTACCTGGCGGCGTTTGCGCCCGCGACGTTCAAGATCGGCGTTACGGGACGGCCCGATCCGACCGTTCGGCTCCGCGAACAGGGTGCCGACCGGGGCGCGATCGTCCGCCGCGTGGGCAACGGCCGGGTCGCAAGGGAAATCGAGGCCGAAATCGCCGCGACGACGCCCGTCCCGGACGCCGTCCGCGTGCCGTCGAAAATTGACGGCTTTGGCCGCCCCGTCGACGACGACGCCTGGGAGCGCCTGCTCGAGGGGTTCGAACTCGAGGCGACCTACGAGTTCGACTACGGCCTCGGGTTGGACGCCGCACCGGTCGCCGAGACGCTGGCCACCGGGACCGTGCTCGGAACGAAGGGCAGGGTGCTCGTGCTCGAGCGATCCAAGGGCCGCTTCGCCGTCGATATGCGGTCGCTGGTCGGGTACGAACTCGAGGCTGGCGCTTCCTCGCGGGAGCTACAGGCCGATCTCGGCTCCTTCGGTTAACACGCCTCGGAGTCGGCCGCGGATCGACCGAACGAGCACGGAGCGCACGGCGCGTCCCGAGCGCGGCCGCAGTCCCGGAACCTGTGGACTTTTTTGTGCCGAGTCGAAAGGTCCTCTCATGACGGACGAAGAGACCCCGGAGACGGACGACGGAAGCGAGGAGAAATCGTTCCGCGAGCGCGTCGAGGAGATCAGACAACAGCGAGCAGAGGAAGGCGAGGGCGAGGGAGCGGAGGGCGAGGAGATGAGCCGCGAGGAGAAGATGAAAGAGATGATGGGCGGCGGTGGCGGCCCCGGCGGCATGGGCGGTGGCGGCATGGGTGGCAGCCCGTTCGCACAGATGATGGGCGGTATGATGGGTGGCGGTGGCGGCCCCGGCGGCATGGGCGGTGGCCCGCCGGGTATGGGCGGCGGCCCCGACGCGGCCGAGGAGGGCCCCGGCAACGAGGAACTCGTCCGCGAGGTCCGGAAGGTCCGCGACGAACTGCACGACGTTCGTCGCGAGATCGAGCGGATCGCGGACGCGCTCGAGGACTGAGACGAATTCGCGCCGTTCGCCCGGCGTGAGGAACGGAGCGAGCCGACACTCCCGAAACGCACGCACATCCGGCCGACGGGAGTTTCTTGCCCGATCGCGATGAACGGGGGGTATGACGTTCGACGAGGAGCCCACCGACGATGTGCCCGAACTCGTGGACAAAAACGGACTCGTCAAACTGTTCGCCAACCGTATCCGAGCCAGGATACTGGTGGTGCTTTTATACACTGACGACCCGCTGACGACGCGTCAGATCGCCACCGGCGCGGGGATCGATCAGTCCCCGGTCGTCGAGGCGATGGCTCCGTTGGAACGCTTCGGGATGATCGAGAAACTGGACTCGAACGGTCGCTCCCCGCAGTACCGCCTGATCGAGGACGACGAACTAGCCGACGCTATCGAGCGGATCGCGACGCTCGCAACCGAGCGATACTACTGATCACTCGATCCGGACTGTCGTCCGGTCGGAGACGCCACGACCGCCCGGGCGATCGACGTTGATCGACGCGCCGATGACGTACTCGCCCGGCGTCGCTTCCCGCCATTCGGTCTCGGTGACGCGGAACACCTGTTCCCAGGTGCGGCGGAACCGCTTTCGTTCGCCGCGATCGAACCTAAAATCGCGCGCCTCGGCGTCGGGTGCTTCCCGGACGTGGGACGCTTCGGGGTGGCCGTCGACGTGCCAGGTCCACCGGATCGGTGACCGCGTTTCGAGCGTTATCGGAAACGGAGCCGCGTTGTGCATGGTGATCGTGATCGGGACGCGCTCTCCGTTCGCGAAGACCGACTTCGGGACCGACACCGACAGCGAAACGGCGCGGTGCCGGAGCCGTTTGGGCACCAGCCGCTTGCTGAGAGCGTCGACGGGAAGCGTCCGGCTGGCACGGGGTTTCGTGCGCTCGTCGCGCTCGTTGGGCTTGAACGGATCGTTGTCGTCCCGATCGAGCGCCCGCGACTCGTAGAGTCGACGCATCACCCGGGATAGACGGCAGTCATCAAAAAGGATGTCGACGGGTCAGGTCACCGTCCGCGATCGTCACTCGACGCCGACGGCCCCGTATCGTCGATGGCCCCGTCCCGATAGCGGGGGTCGTAGAGATGACAGGCGGCCTCGCCGTGGTCGATGGGTCGCAGCTCGGGAGCATGAACCGTACACGGTGTGAGGAACTCACCGTCGATCCGTTCTCTCGCGCGTTCGGGGTTTCCGTCGGCCACCGAGCTCAGCGCATCCGATAGCACCGTTTCCCCGCGCGGGTCGGACAGTGGGCTGGGGACGTCGTACTGTTCTCTGATCGCCTCGGTCACCGGTGTGTCGTGTTGATCGCGGAGTTCCTCGACTGGAATCCGCCCGGTTTCGAGCCGGCGAACGAGACGCAACACCGCCCGCCACTCCTCTTGATCGAACTCGTAGTTCTCCGGTTGGATCACGCGGGGGCAGCGGGTGTGGAACTTACACCCCGGAGGGGGATCGATCGGCGACGGAACGGTTCCCTCCAGAATGATTCGGTCGGCTTCCCACTTCGGGTCCGGCTCCGGGATCGCCGACAGCAGCGCCTCCGTATACGGATGCTGTGGCGGGCGAAACAGCTCCTCGGGGCTGCCGATCTCGACGAACTCGCCCAGATACATGACTGCGATCCGATCGGAGATGTGTTCGACGACCGAGAAATCGTGGGCGATGAACAGATACGAGATCCCGTAGTCGTCCTGGAGGTCATCGAGCAGGTTGAGTATCTTCGCCTGGACGCTCACGTCGAGCGCCGAGACGGGTTCATCACAGACGATGAACTCCGGTTCGACCGCGAGCGCCCGTGCGAGGACGATCCGCTGGAGTTGCCCCCCGGAGAACTCGTGTGGATACCGGTTGGCGTGGCTCGCGCTCAATCCCACGCGTTCGAGCAACTCTTTGATACGCCGGTCTCTGGTTTCGCCCTCGGAAAGCCCGTGAACATCTAGCGCCTCGCCGATGATATCGTTGATCGTAAACCGCGGGTTGAGGCTCGATTGGGGGTCCTGAAACACGATCTGGACGTCCTGACGCAGTTCACGCAGCTCCGAGCGCGACAACCCATCGACGTCCCGACCTTTATAATACACCGTGCCGTCGGTCGGTTCCTCGAGACGCAACAGCGTCCGACCGACCGTGCTCTTTCCACAGCCCGACTCGCCGACGAGCCCCAGCGTCTCTCCCCGCCGGATCTCGAAGGAGACGCCGTCGACCGCCTTCACCCGCTTGTGAAAGCCGAACAGTCGATCGAGAAAGCCGCTGTCGGAGTCGTAGTGCTTTTTGAGGTTCTCGACCCGCAACAGCGGTTCGTCACTCATCGGCTCTCCCCCCGTCCCCGTCGTCCGAAGCGACGCGATCACGCTTCGGATTCGCCGTCTCCTCCGAAGCGACCGCGTTCCCCGACTCACGCACCCGAACCTCGTAGTCGAGATCGCCGTCGAGGTCGCCGGTGTGTGCGAGACAGGCGGCGGCCTGGCGGGCGTGTCGTGAGACGTCCGCCTCGGCTCCCGTCTCCGTGTCGACCAGTCGGGGTTCGATCCGTGCGCACGTCTCCTCGGCGTACGGACAGCGGGGGTGGAAGTTACACCCCGGCGGCATCTCGATGAGATCCGGCATCCGGCCCGGGATCGTATCGAGCCGTTCGCGGCCGTCGCCGATTCTGGGGATCGAACTCATCAACCCGACCGTGTAAGGGTGTTGGGGATCGTAGTATATGTTCTCGACGGGCCCCATCTCGACCGGATGGCCGGCGTACAGCACCATCACGCGGTCGCAAAACTCCGCGATGACGCCCAGATCGTGCGTGATGAGCTGTACGGCGGTATCGCGCTTCCGGGAGATCTCTTCGAGGAGATCGAGGATCTGCGCTTCGATAGTGACGTCCAGCGCGGTCGTCGGCTCGTCGGCGACGATCAGATCCGGATCGCAGGACAGTGCCATCGCGATCACCGCTCGCTGTTGCATCCCGCCGGAGAACTCGTGAGGGTAATCGGAGTATCGTTCGGCGGCGTCGGGGATACCGACCGAGTCCAGAAGCTCGATACTGCGCTCTCTGGCCGCTTCGTCGTCCATTCCCAGGTGTAGCTCGACCGCCTCGGCGATCTGTGAGCCGACCGAATAGGCGGGGTTTAGCGCCGTCTGGGCGTCCTGGAAGATGATGGCGATCTCGTTGCCGCGGATCCGGCGCATCTCCTCGTGGCCGAGTTCCAAGAGGTTTTGACCCTTGAATCTGATCTCGCCGCTCTCGACGACGCCGGGATCGTCGATCAAACCCATCAACGCGAGGCTCGTGACGCTCTTTCCGGCGCCGCTCTCGCCGACGATGCCGAAACACTCCCCCGTCTCGATCTCGTATGAAACGTCGGTAGTTGCTCTCACGACGCCCTCCTCGGTGTAGAAACGAACGTTCAGATCCTCGACTTCCAGCATCGCCATCTATCGCAACTCGCCTCCCGTGTCCGTCCGGTCGCCCTGTGGATCGAAGGCGTCCCGAACGCCGTCGCCGACGAGGTTGATCGCCATCACGAAGAGACATATCGCCAGCCCGGGGAACAGCCCGCCCCACCACGTGCCACGGGCCATGCCGTCCTGTTCGACGTTCAACATCACGCCCCACTCGGCGCTGGCCGGGGAGAGACCGAGGCCGATGAAGCCGAGCGCCGCCGCCGTAAGCACCACGGTTCCGATACTCAGCGTCGCCTGCACGATCACCGGCGCCATCGCGTTCGGCACGATGTGTCTGAAAATGATCGAACGATCGGTCACCCCGAGCGCCTTCGCCGCGAGGACGTACTCGTTTTCCTTGACGCTCAGTATCTCGCCCCGTATGATGCGCGCGTAGGCGAGCCAGCCGACGACGACGAGTGCGGCGATCATCTGCCAGTACCCCCGCCCGAGGATGGCGATGATCGCGATGGCGAGGACGATAAACGGGAACGCATACAGCATATCGACGATGCGCATGAGTATCTCGTCGACCCAGCCCCCGAAGTAGCCGGCAACTGCGCCGAGCGGAACGCCCACGAGCAGCGCCATACCGACGGCGATAAAGCCGATCGAGAGGCTCCATCGACCGCCGTACAGCACCCGCGAGAAGACGTCGCGGCCGGCCCAGTCAGTCCCGAACGGGTGTCGCAGCGACGGCGGCGTATGGCCAGTGAGAGCGTCACGAGCCGTCGGGTCGTGTGGCGTAATCGAAAACGGCTGGACCGTCCGCCGGGCGAGGACGCTCGGGAGGTCGATCGTCCCGAGCACCCACAACGAAAGCTCCGCGGGGAGCCGGATCGGGCGCGCGAAGACGGCCAGAAATATCATGAAGCCGATGAGCGCCGCGCCGAACACCGCGAGCCGGTTGCGTTTGAACCGCATCCAGGCGATCGACAGCCGGCC
>CAZOFL010000090.1:0-9676 GCA_964579035.1 uncultured Natronomonas sp.
GCAAACTGTGGCGGCGGATCTACCTCACGATGATCGTCTCGACGCTGTTTTTGACCTTCATCGTCCGGGCGTTCGCGTGGCAGACCCTACTCGAGAGTGACAGTATCGTGCCGACGCTTGCGGCCGCAGTCGGTATCATGGACGAACCGTCCTCGCTCGTCCCGAGTTACCTCGCGCTCGTCATCGCGATGGTGTACGTGTTCTTGCCGTTCATGGTGATCACGCTGTACACCACGCTCAAGGAGATCGATCGGAGCCTCATCGAGGCTTCCCGCGACCTCGGTGCGGGCCCCCTCGAAACGTTCGTCCGGGTGACGCTGCCGCTGTCGAAGAACGGAATCGTCAGCGGCGTGTTGCTCGTGTTCACGCTCTCGCTCGGGATATACGTCGTCCCGCGGATACTGGCGAACCCCCCCGAGTGGACGATCGCCGTCCTCATCGGTGAGCAGGTCGGCGTCGAGGGGAACATCCCGTTCGGGGCGGCGATCAGCGTGATCATACTGCTGGTCGTCTGTGCGATGCTCGCGACCGGACAGTACCTGATGAGCGACGAAACGGAGGTGAGCACACGATGAGCACCATCAGCGGCATCAACCCTCGATTCAGGGACAGCGTGTCGGACGGGCTGTTGCGGTTGTCCGCGTGGCTGACGATGGTGTTTATTCTCACTCCGTTGGTGATAATCAGCGTCCTCGCGTTCAACTCCGGAAACTTCCTCGCGTTCCCGCCCGAAGGGCTCTCGCTTCGCTGGATCGAGACGACCGCGACCGATCCGAGCTGGCTGGAAGCGGTGCAAAACAGTTTCCTCGTCGGGATTCCGGCGGCGCTGATCGCGACCTCGATCGGGACGATCGCCGCGTACGCGCTGTACCGGTACGACTACCAGTTCGGAATCGTCGTCGTCGGGTTGGCGATCATTCCGGTGTTGATCCCGCCGGTGATCCTCGCCGTCATGTATCTGACCTTCTTCGCGATGGCCGGATCGTACGGCTCGATCTGGAACGTCATCATCGCACACGCGATCTTCCTGACGCCGTTTCCGTTCTTTTTGATCGCACAAGGGCTCAAGGAGGTCGACCGAAGCTACGAGGAGGCGGCACGGAACCTCGGCGCGTCGCAGTTTACCGTCGTCAGGACGATCACGCTCCCGCTCGTGAGCGCGAACATCGTGGCCGGATTCTTGTTCGCGTTCATCCTTTCGTTGAACGAGTACATCATCGCGTGGCTGCTCGCCGGGTTCACCGTTCCGACCGTCCCGGTGCGGATCTTCACGAGCCTCCGGTATAACTACTCGCCGACGATCGCGGTCGTCAGTCTGTTCTTCATCACCGTGACGATCGTCGGCCTCTCGATCGCCGATTATCTCACCGGAGGACTGTGGGAATGACCGACCGAAGCGAGTATTACGACGACGTTCCGGACGTGTCGTTTGCCAACGGCGGGTCGTTTCTGAAGGCCCCGAGAGCCGATCCCGCAGACCTCGGTGCGGAGACGGACATCGCCGTCTTCGGAGCTCCCTACGACGGGGCCGTCTCCCGCCGGCCGGGAACGCGATACGGTCCCGAGGCGCTCCGGGCGGCGAGCAACTGGTACGATCACTTCGCCGGCGTCCCCGACGGGGCCTACAACGCCGACACGGACCGCCACGTCGCCCACGAGGAGTTCACGATCCGGGACTGCGGCGACGCTCCGATCGTCCCCAACGACGTCGACCGGACGCGGACGCAGGTCGAAGGCTTCGCGCGGGCCGTCGCCGAATCCGCGTTCCCGGTCATGCTGGGCGGGGATCACTATCTCACGTACCCCGCCTTCTGTGGCTTCGCGGAATCCGTCGGGGGCGACGTCGGGCTGATCCACTTAGACGCACACAGCGATACGATCGCCTCCAGCGAGCTGTACGGCGACCACTGGCATGGCTCCCCCATGGCCCGGATCGACGAGTCCCGATACGGCGGCTACGGGAACCACGCGATGGTCGGGATCCGCGGCTACGAACGCGACGGGTTCCCCGAACTGGTCGACTCCGAGGGGATCTCCGTGGCGTACGCCCGCGACGTTCGTCGGGACGGCATCGAGGCCTGCGTCGAGAACGCGATCGAGCACGCGACCGACGGCGTCGAGGCGGTGTATCTCACCGTCGACATCGACGCGGCCGACCCGTCGTTCGCGCCCGGGACCGGAACCCCCGAACCCGGCGGGCTGACGAGTGCGCAGCTTCTGACCGCGATGGACGTCCTCGGCACGTGCGAGAAGATCGGAGCGATGGACCTGATGGAGGTCGCGCCACAACTGGACGACGACAGCGACACGACGGCGATGCTCGGCGCGAGCGCCGTCGTCCGGTTCCTCGAACGCCGGTTTTTATAAACGTACCTCGGGCGCCCGTACCCACGACGCCCCCTCAGGGCCCGGGCTGTTTCGTCTTCTCGACGACATCGAAACGGTACAGCGTCGCGTCGTCGGCGAGACACGGCCCGATCCGTTCTTGAAACTCGTCGAGGTGCTCGCTGGATTCGTGGGATCGGGCGGCCTCGCTGTCCTCGTACTGTTCGACGATGCGAAGCACGTTCGGGTCCTCGATGTCGACGGTCACCCGATAATCGATCACGCCCGGCTCGGACCGTGATTCGACGGCCATCCACTTCATCGCCTCTATGGCCCGTTCGCGCGAGTCCGGATCGACGGGGACTTCGGAGTGTTTGACGATCATCGGTGTGCGTGTGGGCACTGGCGTGCGCCGGACGGGTTTCGACGTTCGGTGCGCAGTCGGTTTGTTCCCGGCGTGCGGCGTGTGATGTTGGGTCGCATGATTGTGTGTATCCAATTTTCAGATCGGCGTCGTCGAGAGTGAAAGCGTTTCGAACCCCAGTTTCGACGCTTTGGGCTTCGGTTCGATCCCGTCGTCGTCGATTTCGATCCGTTCGAACGCGTCGAGGAACGTCCGCAGGACGATCGGTGCCTGCAGCCGGGCCAGCGGCGCACCGATACAGGTGTGTGACCCGCTCCCAAACGCCAGATGTTCGGGATCGCGTTCGGGGACGAACACGTCCGGTCGGTCGTATCGCTTTGGATCCCGGTTCGCAGATCCCAGCCACAGGATCACCGTCTCGCCCTCGGGGATAGTCGTCCCGCCGAGCGTGGTCGATTCGACCGAAAGCCGGGCACGGGACTGCAGGGGCGTCCGGTATCGCAGCACTTCCTCGAGGAGAACGGGAAGGTCGTACGCGTCGATATCATCCATTAGGTCGTTCTCCACGAACAGAAAGATCGCGTTCGAGAGGAACTCCGACATCGTACCCTGCCCCGCGAGGATAAAATCGAAGCAGTTGGAGCCGATCTCGGCGTCGGTCAGCTCGGTCTCGGCGGCGAGCCGCGAGACGAGGTCGTCCCGCGGATTCCGCTTTCGCTCGGCGATCACGTCCTGGAAGTACTCGACAGCGTCCTCCATCCGCTCCCCGTCCGTGCTCTCTTCGGCGCTGTACTCGCTGTTCATTACGCTCCGGAAGGTCTCGAGCCACTCGAGCATCCGCGTGTGGTCCTCCTGTGGGACCCCGACGACGTCCATGATGACCCGCAGGGGGACGGGGACCGCGAACTCACTGATAAAGTCGAACGCCGGACCGTCCTCGAGAGCCGCCTGTAGCTGAGATTCGGAGACGCGTTCGATCGACTCGCGAAACCCCTCCAGCATGCTCGGCCTGAAGTACTCGAACAGTTGGCCTTTCCCCTGTTTGTGTGCGGGGCCGTCGGACCAGATCATCGCGTTGTCCAGATAGGAAAACGGGTCGTCGGGGCTCATGTGGCTTCCGGAGAGTTCCTTGCGAACGAACCGGTCGTCGTCCTGAAGCGACCGTTTGACGTGGTCGTGGGTGAAAACGTCGTACACGTCGCGCTGTGGGTCGTACCGGACCGGCGAGTCCCTCCGCATGCGGTCGTACCAGTCGAACGGGTCGTGCAGCGCTTCTTTCGACCGTAGCGGTTCCGGAAGCGATTCGTCCGAATATCGGTTTGAACCGGACGTTGACGACATGATTTATACCATTCCGATCGATCGAATAAGGGTTGTTATATAATATTTGCATCCTCATTTAATAAATAATATTTTACTTGCACGCACTGGGTCTCCAAGGTTTCGGCAGGTGTGGCAGCCGTCGTCCGTGGCCCTGAAGCCGGTCCGTCCGAGCGGTCCGGCGTCTCCCGCGACACGGGGAGTCGAGCGGGGACTCACACGGAGTATCCGTGACGAGATACCGACGAACGCCGAACCGGCACCGGTGCTCACCGGTACAAAACTACGACGATCCGTATCACTCTGTGGGCGAAAACTCGCGTGCGGCCAGGTGCGTCGCCACGTCGGCGCTATCGCCGGCGTGGCGGCCGATCTGCTGGATCGTGGACAACAGCCGCTGAAGCGTCAGGATCGGGTCGGGTCGCTCGGCTTCGAGATACGCCTGCCCGTCGTCGATCTCCCGTTGAAACCGTTCCAACGCCTCGTTTGCCGATTCGGCCGCATCGAGCGTGGGATCGATCACCGCCTCGTGGGTCTCGTCGACTGCCGCTTTGAGAGCGTCCGCGATGGTGCGGAACTGCTCGGCCGGTCGATCGCCGATCGCGTCCCCGTCATCGATCAACTCGACGATCCGACAGGAGCATCTCGTCATCAACATCACGTCCTGTGCGACCGACCGGTAACCGATGAGCGGGAAACCGGTGTCGATCCCCATCGTTTCGTTCAGCTGTGGATTCCGGTACGTCGCGAACAACAGGCGCAAGAACAAATGAAACAGTTTCTCGGCCTGTGTCTCCCGCTTTGCGGCCTGTGTCGCCCGTTCGGCGTCGCCCTCGAGAAACGCGTCGATGCAGTCCTCGCGGATCATCGCCTCCGTTCGCCAGAGCCGCGCCAGAAGCGTCGGGAGTTCGAAATCGCTCGGGTCGACGGAACACCGGATGTCGACGCGCGTTCGCGAGTCCTCGATCGTCCCGAGCCCCATGAGATTCCGCTCGGTCGTCTCGATCGCCTCGAGCAACTCCACGGGCAACCCGTCCTCGTGTTCGACGCGGATCAGGTTCCGCCCGAGGATGTAATGCGAGAGGATCGCGCGTTCGAGGGCGTGGGGGGTAAGCGACGCCGCATCGACCGTCGCCGTCGAGTTCGGAGCCGAGGGTTGATCCGGGACGAGCAACAGCGACCCGCTGTTCTCGTCGCGTTGGATCCGCAGTTCGTCGCCCTTCGCGATGTCCTGATCGCGGGTCCAACTGGCCGGCAGCGTTATCGCCAGCGTCGAGGAGCCGAACTGCTGGACCTTCCGCCGAAGCTGAATGTCGTCAGCAGTCATGGACACCAACCGAGTGATGGCAAGCGTTCCCGGTCCGCGCTACGTTGTGTTCGCGCATCCGAAGTCGTTGGATCAATTCGGTTTCACGCTATTACATATTCCGGTGGTGCTCACATCCAGCCGTCGGATGGGTTTTTGTCGTCGCGTGCGTACGTCCGTGCATGGCGCCCGAATCGACCCCCGACGAACTGGAGTTCGGCGACCGCGCGCCGGAGTTCGAACTACGGGGAACCGACGAACGGACGTACAGCCTCGGCGATTTCGACGATTACGACGCCCTGCTTGTCGTGTTCATGTGTAATCACTGCCCGTACGTGCAAGCGAAGTTCGAGACGATGAACGACCTCGCGGCCGACTACGACGCCCTCGCCGTCGTCGGCATCAACCCGAACGACGCCGAGGAGTACCCCGAGGACTCCTTCGGGAAGATGGTCGAGTACGTCGACCGCGGAGAGATCGACATCACCGCGTATCTCCGCGACGAGGATGCGGCGGTCGCACGCTCCTACGGGGCGGTCTGCACCCCCGATCCCTTCCTGTTCCGCAACGATGACGACGTCTTTCGGCTCGCATACCACGGTCGCTTCGACGACGCGATGAACCCCGACGACGAACCGACCGGCGAGCCGGGCGAGGAGATGCGCGACGCCGTCGATTCGATCATGGCCGGCGAAACGCCCGAAGTGACGTTCGAACCGTCCCGCGGCTGCTCGATCAAGTGGCCCTGATCGGGACGGGGCTTTTTGTTCGCCGGTGACGACAGGCGAGTTGTGAACCGACGCCTCGGCTACACGATGTTGTTGTTTGCGATGCTGTGTCTGGGCGGGTCGGCTCTCATCGAGGGGTTCGGAACGGGCGTCGTGCCCCCGGCGCTCGGCGGGACCGTCGCCGAAGCGATCATCGTCCAGAGCCTCTTGGTCATCGGAGCGATCCTCGCCACGATCGGCGGATACTTCGTTGTCTCCGAGTTCCTCCTGACTCGGACCGAGGACAGACGCAGACGGCATGACCTCCGGAACGTGTCGCGCCTCGCGTTCGTGCTCGTCGGGATCGTCGGGATTTTGGCCGTGTTGACCCAACAGTACGTCGGGTTGTTGTTCTCGCTCGGTGTCGTCGGCTTCGCGGTCACGTTCTCGCTCCAGCAACCGCTGTTTTCGTTCGTCGGCTGGCTCTACATCATACTCAAACGTCCCTACGAAGTCGGTGACCGGGTCGCGTTCCCCGTGAGCCGAAGTCGGTGAAAACACTATCACCCGTGGCTGCTGAGGAAAGGTATGGGAGTTCCGAGCGATCTCAACGACCTCGTGGCGACCGTCGGTCCCGCTCGCGACGGCGTGCTCGCGGAGATGGACCGTCGCGCCGAACAAAGCGAATTTCCGACCGTCGGCCCCGCCGCGGGCGGGTGGCTTCGGCAGTTTGCCGGCCTCGTCGGCGCCGAACGGGTCTTCGAGTTCGGCTCCGGGTTCGGCTACTCGGCGTACTGGTTTCTCGGCGGGATGGCCGACGGCGGCGAAGTCGTCCTCACCGAACTCGACGAAGCGAAACTTGACGACGCCCGGGAGTACCTCGAGCGCGGCGGGTACACGGAGCGTGCATGGTTCGAACGCGGCGACGCGGTCGAGATCGTCGACGCGTACGACGGCCCGTTCGACGTCGCCTTCATCGACAACGAAAAACGGCGATACGTTGAAGCGTTCGAGGCGGTCCGATCGAAGGTTCCGGTAGGTGGCGTCATCGTCGCCGACAACACGATCGAGGGGCCCTTTGCCTTCGAAACGCTCCGCCGGCTGGTTGCCGACGGGAGCGATTCCCTCCCGGACACCGGGGACCCACACACCGACGCGGCCAGGGGTGTCGCCGCCTATCTCGATCACGTCGGATCGCTCGAGGCGTTCGAGACGACGCTCGTCCCCGTCGGAGAGGGACTCGCGGTGAGCCGACGGATCGAGGTGTGACCGGTTGAGTGGACGCCGGAGGTGCATCCATTGTATACCAAAATACGGGCCCAATCTATTTTTGTAAAGAATAAAGTCAGTGTTGTCCGTACCCACCGAGTATGCCGGGAGCAACAAACCAGACGTTGCGGCCGTTCCTGTGGCGTGCGGCAAACCTCTATCCGGACCGGGAGATCGTCTCCCGAACCCACCAGGGGATAGAGCGTTACACGTACAGCGAATACGACGACAGAACGGCCCAACTCGCCAACGCGCTTGAGGCGTACGGGATCGAGGAGGGCGACCGGGTCGCGACGTTCTGTTGGAACCACCACCGCCACTTCGAGACGTACTTTTCGGTACCCTCGATCGGCGCCCAACTCCACACGATCAACCCGCTGTTGCCCGACGAACACATCCAGTACATCGTCGACAACGCCGACGACCAGCTGATCTTCGTCGACCAGTCGCTCGCCCCGAAACTCGCGGGCGCGGCCGCCGAAGCACCGGAGTTCGAAGGCGTCGACTTCGTCGTAATGGGCGACAGCGAGTCTGACGCCCTCGATGCGACACCCTACGAGGAGTTCGTCGAGGGACACCCCGCGGAGTACGACTGGCCGGAACTCGACGAGAAGCAGCCGGCGGGGATGTGCTACACCTCCGGGACGACCGGCAACCCGAAAGGCGTCGAGTACACCCAACAGATGCTGTGGAGCCACACCATGGCGACGCTGACGCCGCAGGGCATCCCGATGGACGACAGCGACGTCGTCATGCCCGTCGTGCCGATGTTCCACGTCAACGCCTGGGGAATGCCCTTTAGCGCGACGGCGGCCGGAGCCAAACACGTTTACCCCGGCCCCTCGCCCGACCCCGCCGATATCGCGGGGCTCATCGAGGACGAGGGCGTCACCATCACGGCCGGCGTCCCGACCGTCTGGCTCGGCCTGATGGACTACGCCGAGGACAACGACCTCGATCTCTCCGAACTGGACACGGTCATCGTCGGCGGCTCTGCGGCCCCCGAATCGATGATCCGGTGGTTCGATGACCGCGGCGTCGAACTCCTCCACGCGTGGGGGATGACGGAGATGTCGCCGATCGGCTCCGTCTCACAGCTCAAATACACCCTCGAGGACGAGGACTACGAGACTCAACTCGAGCATCGAAAGAAACAGGGCATCCTCACGCCCGGTCTCGAGATGCGGGTCATCGATGACAGCGGCGAGGAGATCGCCTGGGACGGCGAGGAGTTCGGCGAACTGTGGGTCCGCGGCCCCTGGGTCACGAAGGAGTACTTCCAGCGCCCCGAGGCCAACGAGGAGGACTTCGAGGACGGCTGGCTGAAAACCGGCGACATCGTCACTGTCGACACCGAAGGCTACATCAAGATTGTCGACCGCGCGAAGGACGTGATCAAATCCGGCGGCGAGTGGATCTCCTCCGTCGAACTCGAGAACGCGATCATGGCCCACGACGGCGTCGCGGAAGCCGCCGTCGTCGGCGTTCCCCACGAGAAATGGCAGGAACGACCGGTCGCGTTCGTCGTTCCGACCGGGGCAGCCGACACCGACACCCTCGCCGACGAGGTCATGGAGCTCCTGGCGGAGGACTATCCGAAGTGGTGGCTCCCTGACGCGATCGAGTACATCGACGAGATCCCGAAGACAGCAACCGGGAAGTTCTCGAAGAAGGATATCCGCGAGCAGTACAGCGACGAGTCGCTGGTCGAGGGGACCGTCCCCGAGGACGCCGCCCCGGACGCCGAGTAACGGCGAAACCGGTCGTTCTCGTACGGCAGTTCGAGCGTCCCGTTTTTTCGAGACGGCTCAGAACACGAACGGATCGCTACAGTCGACGACGACGCCGTGCTGTGGGCAGACGTACTTGCAGTGTCGTTTGTACATCACGGCCTCGCACATCGGACACGGCCGGCCACCCGACTCACGCTCCATACGGATGTACCGGTCGAGACGAACAAAAAGGCTCCGAGCGAGTCCCCGGCTACCGAATCAACACTCCGACCAGCCGCAGCTCTCGCAGGTCTTGCAGCCCTCGGAGTAGTACAGTGTCATGCTCCCGCAGTCGGGACACTCGGGCGATTCGCCCGATTCGATGAGCGATTGCGTGTCGTCGTTCGGCGACGCGGGATCGGTGGACTGGCCGCCGGGTTCGGCCACCGCCCCGCCGTCCGTTTCGCGAGCGGCCGGCGTCTGCGTCGGTTCGGGCTCCGGATCGTCGCTTCCGGTGTCGGAGATCTCCGTGAGGTTCTGCTGTTGTGGGTAGGCTTTGTCGACCTCGCCGTCGAGATACCGACGCATCGCCGTCCCGATCGCGTCCGGGATGGAGTTGATCTGTTCGCCCTTGTCCCAGGCGACCTTCGGCGAGCGGATCCCCTGCAGTTCG
>CAZOFL010000091.1:0-9663 GCA_964579035.1 uncultured Natronomonas sp.
GAGTACCCAGCCGGTGAACTTGTGGAAGATCCAGGCCCACATGCCGGCGGAGAACTCCTGCCACCGCCCGAAGTCCTCTATCAGACCTCGGTCGTACGATTGACTCATGCAATCTGACGTGAGGACCGCGCCTGTATAGTAGTTACTACCTGCGAACGTCTCACGAACGCATCCCGCGATATCGTGGAGCGTTCACCCAGGCCGGTCGTCGGCGCGGATGTGGCGGAACGCACGGAGCGTCTGCCGGTCCAGCGCAACCAGATGACAGAGCGGGTTCCCCGGGTAGACGAGCGGGTTCTCGAGGATGCCGATGAGCACGCCGGTAAAGGGCGCTTGGACGGTCGTCGGATCCGTTTTAAACGGGTTGGTGATCGTACAGACCGCCTCGCCGGCCTCCACGAGCGACCCCCGTTCGTGGTGCATCTCGACGAGGCCACCGTCATCGGCCCGAAGCCACGTCTTTTCGTCGGAGGCGTCGATGACGGTTCGCCACCCCGGCCACTTGACGGTCTCCGTCTCCAGCATTCCGAACTCGGCCATCACCGAGAGAACACCTTCCAGCGCCGCGTCGATCAGCGGGCGCTGGAACCGATGGGCCTCGCCCAACTCCACCGTGATCGTCCGGGTCCCGGCCGCACTCGCCTCCCGGCGTAGCGACCCACTCGGCCCCTCGCTCGCGATGATGACGTTGGAGGCGAAGGCGTTCGCCACTCTGGCGACGGCGGGGTCGTCCATGTCGGCGCGGACGTGGAGCATGTTGCTTCGTCCGCGCGTCGAGGTGTGAAAATCGAGCCCGACATCGGCGGGTTCGATGAAGTTTCTGAACACCCGGTTGGCGATCCGCTTTGCGCTCGTCGTCGAGTCGTCGCCCGGAAACGACCGGTTCAGATCCCGATCGTATATCGGGAGGTACCGCTGTTGAGCGATGAACCCGGGAACGTTCAACACGGGGAGACAGACGAGGGTTCCCCGGAGGTCGGAGTGGTCCCACTCCTGGGCGACTTCACGGACGATCTCGATCCCGTTTAGTTCGTCGCCGTGGGCCGCCGCCGACAGACACAGCGTCGGCCCGGCCTGTTCGCCGTTGACGATCGTCACCGGGATCCGGACGGGATCGCCGAGATACGTTTCGCTGACGGTAAACCGGACGTTCGCAGTCTCGCCGCGATCGACCGACCCACCGTCGTACGTGAATCTCTCGGCCACACCCGAGTCACGGTGGGGGCGCGATATAAGCGCCCCGGCCGACGTCCGAACGTTCTCGCAAGACCGGCACCGTTTTCCCGAAACCGAGCGCAGTGCCGGTATGTCCGACTCGCTCACCGTTGGGGTGCTCAGCCTTCACAGTTCGAAGGAAACCAAGGCGATTCTGAACGCCGTCGACGACCTCGGTCACGAGACGGCGTGGCTCCGCGCGGAGAACACGGCCGTCCAAATAACCGACGGTGACGTCACCCTCGAACCCGACGTCGACATCGTCGTCAACCGACTGTTGCTCTCGAAGGAAGAACAGCCGGCGGAGGCACTCGGGTTGGCGACGATGCTCGACCGAATCCGACCGATACTGAACACGCCGACCGCGACGATGACCGCGATGCACAAGTTCGCCTCCGGGACCGCCCTCGCGAAAGCGGGGCTGCCGGTTCCCGACGCGCTCATGGCGCTTTCGGGCGATCTGCTCAACGCCCGTCGGGATCGGTTCGGCGAGGAAGTCGTCTACAAGACCGCGATCGGGACCCACGGCGGCGGAACCTGGAAACTCGACACCGACGACCCGGTCAACCCGATGGTCGGCGCGAGGCAGGCGTTCCTCCAGGAACTCATCGAACACGACGAGATGCGCCACCACGACCTCCGGATCTACGTCGTCGGCGAACGGATCGTCGGGGCGATGAACCGCTACGCTCCGGAGGGCGAGTGGCGGACGAACGTCGCCCTGGGCGGCGATGTCGAGAATATCACCGACGATCTGCCCGAGGAAGTCGTCACGATGGCGAAGCGCGCGACCGACGAGATCGGCCTCGACTACGCGGGCGTCGACATCGTCCAGGGCCCCGACGGCTACTACATCCTCGAAGTGAACCCGACGGCCGGGTTCCGAGGGCTGTTCAAGGCGACCGGTAGATCCGCGGCTCCACACATCGCGCGACTCGCGATCGAGCGAGCCGGCGGCGACGTCGACCCCGAGCGAGTCCACGAACTCACGGCGAACCTCGACGACTCGCGGCCGGCATGTATGCCGAAAGCCGAGGCGTCCAAACCGACGGAGACACCGGTCATCGGCTACGTCGAGGAGGTCGTCGCCATGGGAACCAGCGGCCAGCGGTCCGTGATGGCGAAATCCGACACGGGTGCGACGCGGACCAGCATCGACGCACACCTCGCCGCCGAGATCGGAACCGGACCGATCAAGGACATCGTCAAGATCAGATCCGGCAGCGTCAAATCGGGGCGCTCCCGGCCGGTCGTCGATCTGGTCGTCGGTGTCGGCGGAAGACAACACACCGTCACCGCGAGCATCGAGGACAGAGCCCACATGGAGTACCCGCTGCTTTTGGGCCGGGACATTCTCGAGCACTACCACGTCGACGTCCGGCGACAGGCCGACGAGTCCGAACCGCCGGCGCTGGACGAGATGACGCTCGAGGAGTAGCCGCCCGCGCCCCCGACCGTTTTTATTCGCGGCGGACGAGGTCGCCGGCATGGACGCAGTCATCCTCGCCGCCGGCGAGGGAACGCGGATGCGACCCCTGACCGAGACGGTGCCGAAACCGATGTTACCGGTCGCCGATCGGCCGCTCTGTGCCCACACCGCCGACGCGGCGGTCGAGGCAGGGGCGACGGAACTGATCTTCGTCGTCGGCTACGAGGCCGACGCCGTTCGCGAGCACTTCGACGACGCGTACCGTGGCGTTCCGGTCTCCTTTGCGGTCCAACGCGAGCAGCGCGGGACGGCGGACGCGGTCCGGGCAGCACGTGACCATCTCGACGGGCCTTTTGCGGTCCTCAACGGCGACAACCTCTACGATCCCGGGGGCATCGCGGCGCTTTTCGATTCGGCCCCGGCTGTCGCCGCCGTCGAGGTCGAGGATCCCCGCAGCTACGGCGTGCTCTCGACGACCCCGGCAGGGGATCGGGCGATCGGGATCGTCGAGAAGCCCGACGATCCACCCTCGAATCTGGCGAACGCCGGAGCGTACGGATTCCCCGAAGCGGCGATCGAGTGGCTCGACGTCCCCGAGAGTGAGCGGGGCGAACACGAGATCACGGACGTCCTCGCGCGTGTCATCGAGACGACGTCGGTCACGCCGGTCACACTCTCGAAGTGGCTCGACGTCGGACGGCCGTGGGAGCTACTGGCGGCCAACGAGTGGAAGATCGACGAGTCGGATCGTCGGATCGACGGCGAAGTCCGCGGGGACGCCGATCTCAGGGGGCCGGTCGTCGTGGAAGCGGGCGCGACCGTCGATCACGGCGTCGTGATCGAGGGGCCGGCGATCGTTCGCTCGGGGGCCGAGGTCGGGCCGAACGCCTACATTCGGGGAACGACGCTCATCGGGGAGGGCTGTCACGTCGGCCACGGCGTCGAGATCAAAAACAGCGTGCTCATGGCCGGATCGGCGGTGCCGCACCTCTCGTACGTCGGCGACAGCCTGCTCGGGCCGGACGTGAACGTCGGAGCCGGAACCCAGGTGGCGAACCTCCGACACGACGGCGCGGACGTCCGACAGACGGTCAAGGGCGAACGGGTTTCGACCGGTCGCCGGAAGTACGGCGTCGTCGCCGGCCCGGGCGCAAAGACGGGGGTCAACACGAGCCTCGCACCCGGCGTCGTGCTCTCGGCAGGGGCCCGAACGGGGCCGGGAGAGTCCGTCACCCGCGACCGGTGAGGGAAACTTAAAACGCGTTTTTCGATTCTCCGATCTGGTCGGGTTTTAAGTTCACCGCACCGAACCGGTAGATATGACGCTGGAGAAACCCGATCTCACCGGACAGACCGCATTCATCACCGGGACGACCAGGGGAATCGGTAAATCGATCGCGCTCGCGCTCGCAGAGCAGGGCTGCAACATCGTCTCGACGGGAAAGACGAGCGAGAACGACGACTACGGCGAGGAGAAGGATCTCGAGGGGACGATCGAAGAGACGGCCCGCGAGTGCGAGGAGCGGGGCGTCGAGGCGCTGCCGATCAAACTCAACGTCCGCGACGAGGACAGTGTCGAGCACGCCGTCGAGGCGGCGACCGATCACTTCGACGAAGTCAACATCGTCATCAACAACGCGAGCGCCATCCAACTCGCCAACGTCGAGGACCTGCCGGCGAACCGTTTCGACCTCCTGACGGAGGTGAACGTGCGCGGGACGTATCTCGTTGCCCGCGCGTTCATCGACCACCTGACGAGCGTCGAGGGCGACGCGTGGCTGCTCGCGAACGCACCGCCGGTCACCGTCGACAGCGCGCCGGGGGAAGCGCCGTACGCGTGGTCGAAGTTGGGAATGTCGTTTATCACGCTGTCGCTTGCGACCGAACTGTCCGGCGACGATGTCGGTTGTAACTCCTTTTGGCCGGTAACCGCGATCGACACGCGGGCGACGCGGTACTTCGGCCTCGGAACCGAGGACGACTGGCGCTCCCCGGAGATCGTCTCCGATACCGTCCTGGAGATCCTCAGCCGCGATCCGGCCGACTACACCGGTAACGCCGTCTACGACGAGGAGTTGCTCAGAGCGGCCGGCGTCGAGGATTTCTCGCGGTACAATCTCACCGAGGGTGACCCGCACCCGATGTCGGCACAGATGTTCGATCCCGACTACGAACGACCCAAGTAGACACACCGTCGGACGCCGCGAGTTCGATTGGCCCCCATATGCCGTTGGACACCGACCACCGCCCGGGAACATAATCGTTCATAAGTCCCCGCGGCGAGGAGTCAACAAGATGGTCGACCCGACATCGGATCTCGGCGAGGACGTAACTGAGGAGACCGCACCGCGGTGTGCGACGTGTGCGGCGGCGATCGTGAACGAACCGACCCACAGGGTCATCACGCGGATCGAGGACGGAGCCGTCTCGACGGCGCATTTTTGTGATTCGAGCTGTAAAGCCGACTGGACGGGCTGAACGCCGCGCCCACGGGAGGGGATGGTATTTTAACGGTTCCGCTGTTCTATTGGGGTATGTCCGAGGAAGATTCCAGCGTGGAGGAGTTGATGTCGTCGCCGGTCGAGACCGTCCCGGCCGGGACCACGCTGACCGAAGCCGCACAGACGCTTGCCGAAAAAAGCATCGGGTCGCTCATCGTCGGCGAGGATCGGATCGACGGTATCATCACCGAATCGGATATCGTCGGCGCAGTCGGCAAACAGGCCGATTTAGACACGCCGGTCGAACAGGTAATGTCCGATCCGGTCGTGACGGTCCGGCCGATCGAGACGGTTCAGACGGCCGCCGAGCGGATGGGACACAACGGGGTCAAGAAGCTCCCGGTCGTCGAGGACGGGCGGGCGATCGGCATCGTGACGACGACGGATCTCGCGTTGCACCTGCCGACCTACCGCGTCAATATGGCTCACCAGGCCGAAGCCGACATCGTCGACGGCGAATGGGAGTGACCCGCTGACGGATCAGTACGTGTCGCCGAGTCCGTCCTCGTAGTGGCTGTGTTCGTCGCCGGGGAACGCCCCCGATTCGACCGCATCGGCGTACGCGCCGATGGCATCCTCCATTTCCCCCCGAACGTCGCCGAACCGCTTCGAGAACGGCGCGGTTCGCTCCGAGAGTCCGATCACCTCGTCGACGACGAGCACCTGTCCGTCACAGTGCGGCCCGGCACCGATCCCGATCGTCGGGATCGACAGCTCCTCCGTGACCGTTTCGGCGAGGTTCGCCGGAACGTGCTCTAAGACGAGCGAGAACGCCCCCGCTGCTTGATGTTCGCGTGCGAGATCGAGGATTCTGCCGGCCGATCCCTCGTCGGTCCCCTGCCGGTAGAGCCCCGTTTCGTTCTCCCGCTGTGGCGTCAACCCGAGATGAGCCTGCACCGGGACGCCGAGGTCGGTGAGCCGCCGCGTCAACTCGGTCGTGTGGGGGCCGCATTCGAGCTTGACCGCGTCGGCGTCGGCCTCTTTCAACATCCGCCCGCAGTTTTCGATTCCGTCAGCGATGTCGGCTCCGAATGACAAAAACGGCATGTCGGCGACGACGAGCGCGCGTTCCGTCGCCCGGGCGACGGCCGCCGTGCGGCTCGCGATCTCGTCGACGGTGACCGGAAGCGTCGAGTCGTATCCGAGCTGGGTGTTACCGACCGAGTCGCCGACCAAGGCGATGTCGATGCCAGCGTCGTCGATCAGGCCCGCGGTCGGCGCGTCGTAGGCGGTGAGCATCGTGATCGACTCCTCGCCCGCCTTTGCTCGAATGTCCTTTGCTCGCATACATCCGAATGTGCCGCCGGTGAGGTTAAACGCTGTCACTTCGGTAGCGGGGAACCGTAACCGCTTACACGCCGACCCACCGAACCCCCACAATGGCCCCCCGTGTCGAGACGACGGATCCGAACGGCATCGATTACGGATGGGTCATGCAGACGACGTTCGTGTTGACGATCGTCGTCGGCGCACCCGTCGTCGCGTTGCTGTCGCTTTGGTTCGAGCTGTCGACGTGGGGCCAACGGGCGAACTTTGCGATCAGGGCGGGCGCGCTCGTCTGGCTCTGCATCGGAGTTCCGGTGTACCTCTATGCGAGACGGCGATCAAACGACTCCGACTGACGGGCATCTGGCACAGACAACAGGAAACGCCGGGACAGCGGCCGTCACTCGGCGAGTTCGATCCCGAGGTGTTCCTCGAGCGCTTCGATGGTCGAACCGCCGACGTTCGCACGGGCCGCCCGACCCTGCTCGATCGCGACGAGGTCGTCTTCGTCGATGTCAGCCTCGGCCGCGAGTTCCTCCAACTGGAGGCCCGCTTCCTGTCGGGCCGTCTCGGCGAGGCCGCCGTACCCACGAACCAGATACGGAAGCGGGTCGTCTTCGTAGTCCGCACCGTCCTCCCAGTCGGTTTCGACGGACTGTGCGTCGTTGAGTTTCGCCGCGTTCTGTGCGGCCTTCCGGCGGCGGTCCTGATCGTCGGTTCCACCCGCCGCCCGCGAGTCCGTCTCGCCGTGGTGGGAACACTCGCTACAGAGTTCGAGCTGCGCGCCGGCGACGGTGGCGGTCTCCAGTGACGCTCCCTCAGCCCCACAGAGTTCGCACGCGCCGCCGGAGTCTCCCCCGGCTCCGCCAGTGGAGTATTTTGCCATACGTACATCCACTACCGGAGCTTACTTGAACCTGCGGTAACGCTCCCGTGGAACCGGACGCGTTCTCGGGAGCCACGTGGTTGTGAGCCGTCGCCGATCGAGTGTCCCGGCGTCAGGGAACCGTCGCCGACCGGCGTCGAACGCCGCCGGAACCGCCGCCCGACGGCGGTGATCACGGCCAAAGGAAAGCGCTTTTATTTCCCCCCGGGTTACGGTCGTGTGCGGACAGATACCCCGTGCGTGGGTAGCCAAGCCAGGCCAACGGCGCAGCGTTGAGGGCGCTGTCCTGTAGAGGTCCGCCGGTTCAAATCCGGTCCCACGCACTGTTGGCGGCCCACCGCCGCCGATTCCAGTGCGGGTGCTCGCGGACAGCACCCACGCAAACTTCTCACAACACAATCCTGTCGAGCGATGCCGACGGTCGCCCGTTACAGCAGCAGCAGCGCGAAAGCCCACACGGTCGAAGCCGCGGGACGGAGCGCGTCGGCCCTGTTTGACCCCGGAACGCGAGTCGTCCCACCACGGACGAACTTCCCCGCTCGTGGTACCCCGTCGGTGACTGAAACCCTACGGCCTCCTACGAAGAGATCAGTCCCGTTGAACGCTGAGGTTTTGGAGATATCCACCGCACGAACACAGACGTCCCTCGGGGTCAGTCTGTCGGTCACCGCAGTCGATGCACTCGTACAGCGGATCGACGTCCGGTTGGGTTCCGTGCATGTGGCCTCAACTTCGACGTTATGTTACCAAATGGCATAAGCGTGCGGGTGGATCAAAAACCTATATTCGGCCGCCGCCGATACCGTCGGGTATGAGTACGCGTAAACGCGCCGGTAGGCACGTTCCGGCGTTGACTGCGGTGTTGTCAGTGGTCTCGCTCGCGCTCGTGTTCGGCGCGGCGCTGGGAGCGGTTCCGTCGACGGTTCTTCCCCGATCGGAAACGCTGTTGGCCATCGTTCCCCACGCAAACGCGGTGATCAGCGTCGCGGCGATCGGGACGATTCTCGCCGGTGTGCGTGCGATCCGACGGGGAAACGTCGGTCGCCATCGGACGCTCATGTTGATCAGTTTCGGGCTGTTTGCGGCGTTCCTCGTGTTGTATCTCTACCGGGTCTCCTTACTCGGTCCGACCCCGTTTGCGGGGCCGGACGCCGTTCGGACGTTCCTCTACCTCCCGTTTCTCGCGGTCCACATCTCGCTTGCGGTGCTCTGTGTTCCGTTCGTGTTCTACGCCCTCCTGATCGCCGGGACGCGACCCGTCCCGGAGATTCGAGACACGAACCACCGTTGGGTGGGTCGGATCGCGGCGAGCCTGTGGCTCGTCTCCTTTTCGATGGGGCTCGTCATTTACGCGTTGTTGTATCACGTGTACTGATCGTGGGGCGACAGTTTCAACGGTCAGAGCGTTTTGAGAGTCTGAAGGTCGTGTTCCGTTCGGGCGAACTCCGATAGCCGGCGGCTCGCGTGACAGTTGGGACAGTTGAAGGTTCGCGTGGGATCGGGGAGATCGGCTGGGGATTTCTGCCAGTTCTTGCCGCACTCGGGACACAAGAGTCGGGCGTACGTTTCCATACGATCAGTAACGACGGCATAGTATGAAAACCTTTGTCACGGTGACGGATCGGTCCCGTCGGGCGGAAATCCGGTGGACCGCTTACGCGGTCGCGACGTCGCCGGCCTCGAGAAGTTCCTTGTAGCGGTTGCGGATGGTGACCTCGGAGATATCCGCGACTCCGCTCACCTCGTTTTGGGTGACCTTCTCGTTGCAGAGCAACGCGGCGGCGTAGACGGCGGCGGCAGCCAATCCGACCGGCGACTTGCCCGAGAGTATTCCGTCACCACGGGCGGCCTCGATAAGCTTGCGGGCGCGCCGTTCGACCTCGTCGGAGAGGCCCAGATCGCTCACGAACCGCGGGATGTAGCTTTCGGGGTCGGCGGGTTTGACCTCGAGGTTCAACTCCCGGATGATGTAGCGGTACGTCCGGGTGAGTTCCATCCGATCCACGCGCGAGACGCGCTCGATCTCGTCGAGGCTCCGAGGGATTCCGGCCTGCCGGGCCGCAGTGTACAGCGCGGCGGTGGCGACGCCTTCGATGGAGCGTCCGGGGAGGAGGTTCTCGCTGAGAGCGCGGCGGTAGATGACACTCGCCGTCTCCCGGACGTTTTCGGGAAGCCCGAGCGCGGAGGCCATCCGCTCGATCTCGCCGAGGGCCTGTTTGAGGTTGCGCTCTTTGGAGTCGCGGGTGCGGAACCGTTCGTTCCACGTTCGGAGCCGTTGCATCTTCTGACGCTGGCGGTTCGACAGCTGCTTCCCGTAGGCGTCTTTGTCCTGCCAGCCGATGTTCGTCGAGAGCCCCTTGTCGTGC
>CAZOFL010000092.1:0-9643 GCA_964579035.1 uncultured Natronomonas sp.
ACCGACACCATCCACATCACCGCCGACCACTTCCAAACCGCACTCGAAGAAATCGACGCCGAACGCCGAGACCGCGAGAGCGGGTTTATATTGGACGACGCCACCGGCTCGGAGACACCCGAGTGAGACGGTCACGAAATTACGTCCGACGTTATTACTCCCACGGACCGCTTCGGTCCGACGGAGCATGCGAACGGGCGCGTCGCGCCCGTGAGCAGATGGGGTCTTGAGGGGGGAGTCGCCGTCAGTTGTCCCCGGGGAGGGAGGTCGTTTCTCGCCCGTACCGAACGACCGTCGGGGTCGGTGTCCCAACCGTTCGGGGGCCGGGCTACTGCGGCCCGTGCTACCGCCGACGTGTGCGACGGCCTCACTCCCGTTCGATACGGTGGTCCACGAAGAAACTGTATCGGGGAGCGAGTCGGAGAACGGAAGGCTCGTTGCCTGGTTCCCGTCATTTCGGCTTCCTCTCGGGCCGACTCACCCCGCAGTTCCGACAGACGTCGGAAGCGCTCGCTGTCCCCTCACGGGCCGTGTGCGGCGCGCCGCGCCCCGAGTTCGAGGCGGTGAAGCCGCCTCGCAAGGCCCGTTCGGATGGGCAGCGGAACCGTCGGTTCCACACGGGTCGAGGCCGGAGGCACCGCCTCGAGAAATGCTGAATGCATTACACAGTAGTTTTATTATTCATGTGAGACTCACACACGGTGTATGCGAAAGTATCCAGCGACACTGGTTCGTGTCTTCGAAAACAAAGTCGAGACCGGTGCCGACACCGACGCGGACATCAGCTTCGACAAGGCGGATCTTCAGCAGGCGACCGACGAGCTAGACATCAGCGTCAGGGAGGTACTGGAGATCCCGTCGGCGTACAGTTCGACCCGCTCGCTGCCCGACGAGATCGCGGACCACGGGTACGTCGACATCGAGCTGAACGACTCCGAGCCCGGCGAGGAGGAGACCTACCGGTTCATCAAGGAGTAGTCCGACGGGGAAAGCCACAAGCGACGGGACCGAAGCACCGTCGTCGGCACCCGGGATTTCCGTTCGTTTCGGTGGCCCTCTGTTGAACTGTATCGGGTCGATCCACATCCCCGCAGGACCTCTCGTGGGGCGGACGTTTTATGTCCGCGCAACGGGAACACTGCGGCGATGCGGACCGAAGAGTTCTGGGTGATGGACGAACGCGACGAGGAGTTGGTCGGGGACCTCGAGCTCGGGCTCGGAACCGAACCCGCCCGCGTTCTCGCGTACCTCCTCGGGCGGGCGACCGACGACCGGATCGGCGATCCGCGGGCGAGCGGGATCGACATCCGGCTCGGAACGGGGTTCGGGAGGCAGTCAGTCACGGACGCGCTCTCGGTGCTTTCGGAGCGGGGGCTCGTCACCGAGTCCACGCTCGAGAGTCGACAGGGGCGACCTCCGAAGGCGTGGGCAGTCGAGGGGTCGGTGGAGCCGACCGTAGCGGACGCGTACGGGCAACGGGCCGACGACCTCGTCTCGGCGGCATCGGTTCGCCCCGATAGTTCGGCGACCGTCGAGGAACCGCTCCGCGTCGGGGTTAACTGGCGGCCGAACGGGCTCCACGTCCCCTTTTATACAGCGGTGGAGACGGACGCGTACGAATCGGCCGGCGTCGACGTCGAGTTTACCCACTACCGCGGGTCGAAACGCGCCCTGGAGGCCACCCTCGGTGGTGAACTCGATGTCTCCGTCGTCGGTGCCGCGACGCTCACCCGTGCCCGAGAGAGCGGTGCAGCGGTCGAACCGCTCGCGGTGATGTATCAACGTGCGATGACGGTGCTGTACACCACCCGATCGGCCTTCGGCGGGCCGTTGACCGAAAGCGAAAATCTCCGCGGCCGGCGGATCGGAATGTCGCCGAACACGGAAACCGGCCTCCTCGCGGAGGTGTTCCTCTCGCAGGCCGGGGTCGCGGACGACGTCGAAGTGGTCGAGACGGACGGCGAGGAACTCGAGGCGCTTCGTTCGGGGCGGGCCGACGTCGTCGCGGGCTCGTTTTCCGACCCCTGGAGGATCGAAGCCGAGGGCACCGTCGACACGCTCACGCCGTCCGAACAGTTCCCGATCTACGGCCCGGCGCTCGCCGTGGCTCCGGACGTTCGCGCGGCGGATCGGCTCCGGGCGTTCCTCTCGGGGACGATCTCCGGGTGGCGGGCGGGGCGGGCCGACCCGACACCGGCGGCGAGACGGATCGCCGACCGCGTCGACGACGATCCCGACGAGATCGAGCGCGCGTTCCGGCGGGCGCTGGAGGCCTTCGCCGGCAGCAAGGCGATGCGGGAGGACGGCTGGGGAGCTCACCGCGAGGACGACTGGGAACGACTCCGGATCGCGCTGGCCCGGACCGGGAGACTCGAACCGGCATGATCGACCTCGACGGAGTTACGGTGTCGTTCGATACCGTCACCGCCGTCGAGGACGTCGACCTCTCCGTCGAGGCCGGCGAGTTCGTCACTATCGTCGGCCCCTCGGGCTGTGGGAAGACGACGCTACTTCGGGCCGTCGGCGGGCTCGTCGAACCGACGGAGGGAGTCGTGACGATCGACGGCGAGTCACCGACGACGCGGCGCGACGGCGGCGACATCGGATACGTGTTTCAGGAGCACACGCTGTTTCCCTGGAAGACGGCGCTCGGGAACGTCCGGTTCCTCCGACGGATGGCCGGAAAGGACCCAAAGGAGTCCAGAGCGCGGGAGCTGCTCGAAACGGTCGGACTCGGCGAGTTCATCGACGCCTATCCCCGAGAGCTCTCCGGGGGGATGAAACAACGCGTCGCGATCGTCCGTGCGCTCCATCTCGATGCCGAGGTCCTCCTCTTGGACGAGCCCTTCGGCGCGCTCGATGAGTTGACCCGCGACGAGTTGGGGACCGAACTCCGGCAACTCCACGAGCGCGAACGGAAGACGACGCTGTTTGTCACCCACAGCGTCCCCGAAGCGGCGCTTTTGGGCGATCGGTGCGTCGTCGTTCGGGGCACGCCGGGGCGGATCGAGTCGACGTTCGACCTCCAGTTCGACGAGGACCGGACGACCGAACTGCTCGGCACCGTCGGCTACCAGCGGCGGGTCGCCGAGATACGGCGAGCCCTGTCCGACGACGGGGGGTACCGGTGATCGGGGTCGGCGTTCGACGCGGTGACGTCGCGCTCCCGCTGTCGGCGTTGTGTGTCGGCATCGCGCTGTGGTGGGGGGTGAGCGCCGCCCTGTCGATCCCGTCGTATCTGCTTCCCACTCCCGGGGCGGTCGGCGCGCAACTGGCCGGTAACCCGTCGTTGTATCTCCGAAACGCCGTCGCGACGGTCGAAAAGGTCGTCTACGGCGGCGCGGTCGGGATCACAGCCGGGTTCGGGCTCGGCGTCCTCGTCGGGAGTTCGACAACGCTCCGGACGGCGCTGTTCCCGTATCTCGTCACGGTCCGCGTCCTCCCGAAGATCGCCGTCGCGCCGCTTTTGTTGATTTATCTCGGGACCGGAACCGTCACCGCGATCGTCTTCGTCGCGCTGATCGCGTTCTTTCCGCTGGTGTTGAACACCGCCGCGGGGCTCACGCGGACCCCCGGGAGCCACGCCGAGTTGCTCCGGTCGGTGGACGCCGACGGGCTCGAGACGTTCCTGTACGTCCGGCTTCCGTATGCGGTTCCGGACGTGTTCGCCGGGCTGAAGCAGTCGGTGACGCTCGCGGTCGTGGGCGCGATCGTCGCCGAGTGGGTCGTCGCCTCCAGCGGCCTCGGCTACCTCATCCTTCTCGGGTCCGAGAACATCAGAACGGACATCATTATCGCGGCGCTCGTTACCCTCATCGCCGTCGGCATCGCGCTGTATGGGCTCACTGTCGCCGCCCAACGCGCCGTCCGGCGTCGAATCCCGATGTGAGCCGAGGGGTCATTCGAACCGTGCGCCGACGGCCCGCTCGAGCGCCGCCGGGACGGCGTAGAACGCGAGCCCCAGAACCGACAGCGCGACGAGGGCGGCGAACGAATCCGCCGTCCGAAGGGCGTTCGACGAGTCGAACACCCTGAATCCGAGGCCGGCGTCGAGCGTGACGAACTCCGCGACGACGGCGCCGATCACCGCGAGCGTGGCCGCGATCTTCAGGCCCGCGAAGACGCTGGGGGCGGCGGCGGGGATCCGAACCCGGAGGAACGCGTCGGTTCTCGAGGCCCCGACGGACCGAAGCAGCGTCAGGTACTGTTCGGGCGTCGATCGGAGGCCGTCGAGGGCGGCGATGGTTATCGGAAAGACCGTCAGCGTCGCCACGAGCAGCGTCTTTCCCGGGATTCCGCGGCCGAACCACAAGAACAGGAGGGGCGCGATCGCGATGAGAGGGGCGATCCGCAGCGCGACGACGTACGGGAGGATGACCGACGCGGCGGATCGGGAGGCGACCATCAGGAAGGACAGAACGGCCCCGATCACGATACCCGCGAGGAGTCCAAGCCCGGCCGTCGTCGCGGTGACCGCGGCGTCGGCCAGCAGGACCCCACGGAGGTCGACGATGGCGGTCGCGACCTCCATCGGTGATGGGAGAACGATCGACGGAACGTCGAACAGGACCGTCACGCCGTGCCAGCCGACGAGAAACGCGACGAAGATCGCGGCGGCGAGGGCCCGCCCCCGGCCGTTCTCCCCGAGGCGATCGACGACGGTGTGGCGCCGTTCCGGCGACTCGGGGGCGACGCGGCGGTTCGAGGTGTCGTCCATCTCGATGGTCGGTTAGAAAGTTCCCTCGACGCGGGTGGCGTACGCTGCGATGTGTTCGTCGTCGGTGTCGAGATACTCGTTCGTCCACGCGGCGTCCGCGTCGGCGTCCCCACCGGGGAAACCGCCGTCGGCGAGCGTCGAGGAGATCGAGTCCCAGACGGCCGGGTCGTGCCACCCCCAGCCGTTCTCCTCGACCGTCTCCGAGAGCATGAAGCCGGAGCGCAGTTCGTCCCACTTGTCGCGTTGGTTCTCCCGTGTGTCCTCGAGTTCCGGGACGGCGTCGATGAGGTGACCGGTTCCCGCCTCGGGGTTCTCGTTCGCCCAGACGGCCCCGCGGGCGGTCGCCCGCAGGAACGATCTGACGGCGTCGGGGTTCGACTCCGCGAACGAGGCCGACGTGCTGACGAGGTGGCCGTACGCGGGGATCGCGTCGTCGACCGACAGCGCGTCGATCTCGTAGCCCTGATGGCGGGCGTCGACGACGTCGCTGAACACACCGCCGGCGGCGTCGATCTCGCCGGAGAGCAGTTGCTGGACGGTGTCGAACCCGCTGTCGACGTACTCCACGGTTTCGAGGACGCCCTCGTGGTCGAGATACGCTTCAACCATCTGTCGGACCATCCCCGGGCCGCTGCCGAGCGTCATGCCCTCCAGTTGGTCAGGGGTCGTCAGTTCGTTGCCGAAGTTCTCGCGGGCCGTAAACACCTGCGTCGGGCCGCGCTGCATCACGACGCCGACCGAGCGGACGTCGAGATCCTCGTCGGCGTTGACGTTCAACACCTGATCGCTGCTCGTGACGGCGAAGTCGGTGTTTCCGAGCCCGGCCTGCGTCGCCGAGAAATCCGATCCCTGGCCGGATTCGATCTCGGTGATCTCGATCCCCTCGTCCCCGTAGAACCCCTCCGACGCCGCGGCGTAGTACGGAACGTGGAGCCCGCCGGGCTGCCAGTTCAACAACAGGGAGTGCTCACTGGCGTCCCCGGAGTCGCCGACACAGCCGGCGAGCGCTCCCGCGCCAAGGGCCGCCAGCACCGTTCGTCGCCTAAACGCCACGGAAACCACCCCCGTTTCGGAGCCGTCCTCGGGACGCGGTTCGGGGCTCGAAGGTGACACCTGTTCGCATACGTCAACACGTACTCGACGGTTTGATGTTAATACTATCGGCAATACGTTTATACACACACGAATGCGACATCGGAGAGTTGGCCCGCAAAACCGGTGGAGCGGGAGATCACGTCCCGTCCGGGCCCCGGCGGAACGACCGAAGCGCGTGCGACGTCGTCACCCGGACGGCGACCGGCGTTCCGCGGTCCAACAGCGTGTCGTGGTCGTGCGTACAGTCGAGGGTCGTTCCGTCGTCGAGGTCGATCCGGTAGCTGACGCTCGGGCCCGTGAACCGTCGCTTCGAGACGACGCCGTCGGCGCTCGCCCTATCGGTCGGCTCGATGGCCAGGTCGTCGGGACGGACGAGCACGTCGACGGATCCCTCGGTCGCGCCGGCGAGTCGGTCGGTGTCGATCGGCCCGAGGTGCGTTTCGACCGTCCCGTTCCGAGCCTCGCCGGCGAGAAAACTGGCGCGGCCGAGGAACTCGGCGACGCCCCGCGAAGCGGGGTGGATGAACACGTCGGAGGGGTCGCCGACCTGCCGGAGCGATCCCGCCTCCATCACCCCGACCCGGTCGCCGATCGAGAGCGCCTCCTCCTGATCGTGAGTGACCCAGACGGCGGTGACCCCGACCGCGTCGATGATCGACCGGACCGACTCCTGCATCTCGGCGCGGAGGCCCGCATCGAGGTTCGAGAGCGGTTCGTCGAGCAACAGCACGTCGGGCTCGGGCGCGAGCGAACGGGCGAGCGCGATCCGCTGTTTCTGCCCACCTGACAGCGCGGAGGGGCTGGTGTCGCGGTACTCCGCGAGGCCGACCAACTCGAGGAGGCGTTCGACCCGCGACGCAGCCTCGTCGTCCTCGACGTCCCACAGCCCGAACCGGACGTTCTCGGCGACCGTCTTGTGGGGAAACAACGCGAAATCCTGGAACACGATCCCGACGTCGCGGTTCTCGATCGGCGTCGCGCCCTCGTCGTCCGCTTGGGTCTCCTCGCGGATCCGTATCTCGCCCGAGTCGGGACGCTCGAGCCCGGCGACCAACCGAAGCGTCGTCGTTTTCCCACATCCGGAGGGGCCGACGAGCGTCAGCAGCTCGCCCTCCCGGACCGACAGCGACACGTCCTCGACCGCCGTCTCGTCGCCGAAGCGCTTGCTCACGCCGTCGAGTTCGAGGACGACATCGGCGGACGGTCCCGCCGCGGGGGCGAACTCGTGAGCGCCGCCGTCGGCGAGCGGCTCCACTCCCGGGTCGCCGTCGGTGCGGTCGGGGCCGTCGGTGTCGCCCCCGAACAGGGCTCCCCGATCGTAGCGGTCCTGAAACACGACGACGAGCATCGAGAGCCCGGACACACAGAGCAACACCAACGCTGGGACGGCAGCGAAGCCGTACAGCGCCTCGCGCTCGACGGTCCAGATGAACGTCGCAAGCGTCTCGAACCCGGCGGGGCCCAACAGAAGCGTCGCGGGCAGTTCCTTCATCGCCGTGAGGAATACGAGGGCCGTGCCGGCGAGGATTCCGGGGACGATGAGCGGTAACACGACGTGTCGGAACGCGCCGGCCGGGGAACGGCCGAGCGACCGGGCCGCCTCGAGGAGTCGCGGGTTCACGTGGAGGACGCCCGATCGGGTCGTCCCGACCGCCTGCGGCAGGTACAACACGACGTAGGCGAACACCAAAAGCGGCAGCGTCTGGTAGACGACACTCAGATACCGCGTGCTGAAGAAGATGAGGCTCAGCCCGATGACGACGCCCGGAACCGCATAGCCGATGTACGTCGCCCGCTCGAAGGCCGCGACGAGCCGCGAGGAGTACCGCGCGGAGAGATACGCCACCGGGATCGCCGCGAGGGCGGCGACGAGGGCGGCGGCCGCGGCGACGCTCACGGAGTTGATCGCGTAGGTCCACTCGAACTGTAGCGTGGGGGCGTAGACGTCCGGCGTCCTGGCGAGCCACATCGAAAGCACCGCGATCGGGAAGACGAGGCTCGCGGCCGCGAGCCCGCCACAGCCGACGATCGCCGGCCACTTCCAGCGCCCCAACTCGACGACGTACTCGCGGGTCGACCCCCGCGAACTGCCGTGGAGCGTGTCGTCGCCCCGAACGCCCGATTCGATCGCGAGGACCACCAACGCGATGGCGACGAGATGCATCGCCAAAAGCGAGGCGTACGCCTGCCCGAACGCATTGTACTCGACGTAGATCACGCGGGTGAACACGTCGAGACGGAGCATCGCCGGCGTCCCGAAATCGCCGAGGGCGTACAGCGCGACCAACAGCGCGCCCGAGGCGATCGCCGGCCGGACGAACGGTGTGACCGCCCTGAGGAACGACCGCCACGTCGCGGAGTCGAGCGACCGGGCGGCGTCGAGATACGTCTTGTCGAACGACCGGAGTCCGGCCCGCGTCGTCAGATACACGTACGGGTAGTTGTACAGCGTCAGAATGAACACCGCGCCGGGGACGCCGTAGATGCTCGGCAGCGATTCGACGCCGAACGGCGCGAGAAGCGACTGGATCTCGCCCTGTGGCCCCCACACCGAGATGTAGGAGAACGCGCCGATGTAGCTGGGGATGACGAGCGGCAGGGAGACGACGACCGCCCAGACGTTTTTGTATGGCAGGTCCGTGAGTTCGGTCAGAAACGCCAGCGGAACGGAGACCAGGACCGAGAGGACGGTCACGCCGACGACGAGCGCGAGCGTGTTCAACAGGATTCCGAGCGTTTTCTCGCGGAACAGGAGCGAGGCCGCCCGGCCGGGATCGACGTTCGCGGCGACGACGGCGACCCACAGGACGGGGACGACGACACTCGCGGCGATCGCGCCCGCAAGCAGCGTCGCGACAAAGGGCGGCCCGTCGTCGTCGCTCGCCGACGCCTCGGATTCCGCCTCGCTGGTCGCCGTCTCGGACACCACTACAGTACGTCGAGATCGCGGAGCAGTTGCAGAGTCGTTTCGATATCGGCAAGCTCGTTGAGGTCGATCTCCGGCGGGTCGAGTTCGTCCCGATCGGGGAGCGCGTCGAGAGGGTCGACGTGGGGGCTGATCGGGTACTCCCACGTCGTCGTCGCGAAGTACTCCTGGGCCTCGGCGGAGGCCCAGTGGGCGATGAAGTTCGCTGCCGTGTCGGGGTCGTCGCTGTCGTCCAACACGCAGGCCCCCGGAACGATGGGCACGACGCCGGCGTCGTTTTTCGTGTACGTCACGTCGAGCGGCATATCGAGGTTGCCCCTGATGATGTAGTGGTTATAAAGGCTCGCGTTGACTTCGCCGTCGCCGGTCGCTCTCGCGAGGTCGCTTCTGCCGCCCTCGTACGTTTCGAGGCCGGCCTCGAGCATGTCGGCGATCCACTCCCGGGTCTCGTCCTCGCCGTGTAAAAGGCGCATCGCCGTGACGAACGCCTGCGTCGAGCCGCGGAACGGGGCCCAACCCATCTCGCTCGCCAGTTCCTCGTGGTCCGGGAACGCCATGATGTCCTCGGGGATGTCGGCGGCGGTGAAGCGGTCGGTGTTGAACGCGACGGCCCACGAGCGCCGCGTCAGGCCGAGCCAGTGATCTTGTGGATCGCGGAACTCCTCGGGACACAACTCGAGGACGTGTTCGGGCATGGTCGTCGTGTACCCCTCGTTCCGGAGGAACGTGAGCGTCCCCGATTCCGTCGTGTAGTAAATATCCGCGGGCGTCTCCTCTTCGACCTGGATCGCGTTGACGAGGTCGGCGGAGTCGGCGTAGCGGACGTTCACCTCGAAGCCGTCGTACATCTCCTCGATGTACGTGATGAGTTCGCCGACGCGGCGCTCGCTGCGCCCCGAGTAGAC
>CAZOFL010000093.1:0-9642 GCA_964579035.1 uncultured Natronomonas sp.
TACCAGTATGGCGTGGAGGATGAGTTCCGCTCGATTAGTCCACATTATGCTCGGCACTGGTTCACGACGTGGTTCCGCGTAACAGCGAATATGCCTGAATTGTGGGTTCAATATCTGCGCGGTGATAGAACGGGGCATGAACACGGGTCAGGTCGGGCAGCGATTCATCGGTATATCCACACGTACTACGAAGACGTAGAGGATGCGTATGTGGAATCAGTGTTCAAACTCGGTATCTAATGGGCCGGTGTCCTATTGGTTTGTCCAACGTGGTGAGAAAGTGTGTGATTCGGTGTTCTGGTTAACACAGGATACTCTAACAACATCATAGCCGCACTCATGACATAGATACGCCGGACACTATTGGAGTGTCTTTTCCCTGTCGGGTGTCTGGATACCGTATCCATTACGATTAACTTCTAATAAATATTCTAGGTGGTATGAGCAGCTCTCCAGAAGCAGATATTCAACTGGCTGCTCGCCGTATACTGGAGCTTGAGAGCATCAAATCAGAACTACAAAACCGTCTCAATCATGGCTTAAATACGCTTGACCGGTGTAAAATGACTTACAATCTTGAATACTCTGGACGGGCTCAACTCCGCCGAGATTTGAGTGATTTGGAGTGGTCACTTCACGCGTACGGAAATATGCTACACCAACTGCAGAACGTTTGCGAACGGACTATTGATGAATTTGGGGTCACCCTCATCCACAGTTCTCCCATTCAACACGAAACTCCTGAATTACTCGGTATCCGCCATGCCATCCACCATAGGGGCCTCATGGGACTGAATATGAGTCCCGGAGAGGGGGAATCCGGAGTACAAGTCCTAATGCCGCTTGAATCAATTCGGACTCATGGAAGTTGGGGGAATGGCAACTCAAACTTTGAGACGCATTTTCACCGGATTATAGGCGAGGGTGGCAAAGTAGTTCTAATCGAGCCAATTCTTAATCAGAGTCAAGAGAAGTACGAGAATATAATTGAGGAGATGGTATTAGCACTAGAGTCGGAGTTCACACGGCAGGCACTAACGGAAGAGTTGTCCTCCAGCGGCCTGTACAATTAGCCGTCTTACTCTTCAGGCATGATGAACGCGTCATCGTCTTCAACGCGGCCATCACGGAAAACGAGTTCAATAGGCCCGTCCTCAGCGGTGAGCGTGAGCGGCTGGCTCTGCTCGCGTGCCACCTCTTCTGTTGCCGCCTCAGTCTCACTCATACTGATACATTTGTTGTGTGCCATTATAGTATTGTCGCTACCTCGTGATGGCATAACTAGTGCGAATTTGCTGAGATACTGACTGTGCATTCCTAGGGTAACTAGAGGTATACTGCGTGCCGTATCTTCGTGGCGACAGTATGAGGATAGAGGTTAGAATCCCGAGATAGAGTGTATCATCACGTACCATGTCCAGCGAGACACTGACGACGTGTGAGTGCCGATGCTCAGACTCATATTTATCGGGTCCGCGCGGTCTGCTGGTTTTGCTGATTGCTACTTGAACAGTATATAAACACCTATTCTAAGAATCGCCAATCCCGCCGCGGTCAGTCGGTTTTCCTATTATGTCTTTGCTCTACTTTGTTCAACTCGATCAACAGCCTGAAGATGGCTTTGACGAGGTTCGCATCCACGTCGAACTGCTCGGCGTTGACGCCGGCCCGCTCCATGACTGCCTCCTCTTGGGACTCGTCCGTCGTCGGCAGCCCCTGCTCGCGTTTGACCGCCGCGATGCTCTCGGCGACGTAGGTTCGCTGTGCGATCAGTTCGACGATCTCGTGGTCGATGGTCCTGATTTCGCGCCGGAGTTCGTCAAGATCCATCTCCGCCGGATCGCCGGCCATCATCGTATCGTTGCTCCCGTCTGTTGTGTCGTTGTCAGCCATGTCTCTCCCGTCCGTTGGCTCCAGGTGTCGGCGAGCCGCGCCAGCGTCTCGCGGTCGCCGACGGCGGTGTAGCTCGGCCCGGTTCCCGAAAGCGAGGCGGCCGCGTTCGGCAACGCCTCGACGATCGGTTCCGTCGAGCGATCCAGCGCCGCACAGAAGGCGAACCCGTTGACGCACATCGCGTCGCGGTACTCGCCGTCAGTCGCCAACCCGAGGGCGATATCCGCCATCGGCGCGATCCGTTCACATCTCGATACGTCGGCGTCGGAGGAAAATCCCCGCTCGTCGGGAGTGTAGACGAGCACGTGCCAGTCGGGCTCCTCCCGCCCGAGTAGCTCGTCCTCGGTGTTGTCCGTGACCGTTACTCCACCGAGCATCGACGCCGACGCGTCGTCGAAGGCGCCGGTGACGGTGACGCCGGCGTCTCTGGCCGCCTCGACGCCGATCCGGCAGGCGTCCTCTCTATCGATATCGACGTCGAGTGCCGCAAGCGTCGCGAGAACCGTCGCGTTCGCGGCGGCGCTCGAACTTTTCAACCCCGACGCCATCGGGACTTCGCTCTCGGTTCGGACGTGTCCGCCTTCGCCGTCGCCGAACCGTTCGACGACCGACTCGACGCAGCGTTCGATGAGCCGCGTGTCGGCGTCCGGTTCGCCCGCAGCCTCGCCGTCCACAGTCCCGGAGCCGTCGAGTTCGACGGTCGCTTCGGTGTAGGCGTCGATGGCGAAGGCGGAGCCGTAGCCGTTCGCGAGGGCGTTCAAAACGGTTCCGGCCGCCGGAGCGGCTGCGCGAGCTCGCATCGTCAACATCTGGCCGGCGACGGTACAAAGCGATGACGGTCGACGCGTGGGCCCTACGCCTCGAGCAGTTCCACGAGGTTCCCGTCCGGATCGCGGACGAACACCAGCCGCGTTCCGCTCTCGGTCGTCCGGGGCTCGCTCAACCGGTCGACGAAATCGGGCAGCCCGTCGACAAAGGCGTCGACATCGTCGACCGCGAAGGCGAGATGCGTGCCGCCGGGTTGGGGGATCGCCGCCGGATCGCGCGGCGAGTCGGCCGGGTCGTACTCGACGAGTTCGATCCGACTCCCCCCGCCATCGAGATGAACGAACCGCCCCGAGACACCGTCGGCTTCGACGACCGTCTCGAACGCGTCGCCGGAAACCGAAAATCGGGACTCAACCGAACAGCCGAGCACGTCGGTATAAAAAGCGACCGACTCATCGAGGTCCGAGACTGTCAATCCGGTGTGGTGCATCCCGGCGTCGGCCGTGCGTGTGGTGTCGTCGCTGGGCATGGCAATCAGTGGAGTTCGGCTCCGAACAGGGGGATCCGAGAATGCTCGCTAGGGGATTTGAACCCCTGTCATCGGCTCGAAAGGCCGATATGATTGGCCGGGCTACACCAAGCGAGCGGTGTTTTTGCTTCGGGTTCGGCACGGTATAAAACTGTCTGTATCGATCCGTCCGACCCCTTGCCTGGCCCCGATTCCGGTCGGTGAGTGGACGGCACGCCTCGGGAGAGACCGTCGGCCTCAGGCCGCCCTCCCCGGAACAGCGACGGCGACGATCACACGTCAAACACGACGTAGGCTCGCCACCCCTCCGGGGTCCGTTCGAGCGCCATCTCCGAGTACGTCACCGCCTTGATCTCGCGGGCACCGATCCCCTCGATCGGGACTCCGCGAGCGGAGGCCTCGAGAGTGACCGATCCGTCGTCGCCGTCATTGTCGACGATCGATACGTGGTGGTCGGTGGGCAACGCGTTTCGAACGTCCCGTTGATAAATGAGTTCGTCGAGATAATCGAACAACAACGCCTCCATCGACTCGGCGGCGACCGTCAGGTGAAACCGGTCGCCGCCGGCGGGGATCGATTCGGAGTGGGCGGCCGACAGTCCGGCCGCGGCGGCTTCGAAAACCGTAGAAAGCGTTCGTCCGGTCGCTTCCACGGCGATGTCCGCGGTGTGTGCTTTGAGTTCGAAGCTCATCGGCTCGCCCCGTCGTCGCCCGTCCGTTCGGTGGCGTCGTCATCGAGCTTAGGCTCCGAATCAAGCTCGTCCGGTCCCTCCGGATCGACACCGGCCGTCATCGCGTCGGCCCTACCGATGCGGGACTGATTCAGTCCGGCCTCGGATTCGGATCCCATCGGTCCGTCGCCGACCGCGACACCGCTTGTGACGACCGACCGTATCCCCTCCTCGACGGTGAGGTCGAGGTCGGCAACGCGGTCCCGTTCGACGTGGATGACGAATCCCCCCATCACCGGGTTGGGGGCCATCGGAACGAACAGCGTCACCATCTGTGCCCCGCCGGCCGCCGACGTGATCCGTTCGGGCGTCTCCGCGGTCTTGAACGCGACAACGTAGGATCCCTCCGTCGGGTATTCGACGAGCTTGACCTCTTGGAAGCTGTCGGTGTCGGAGTCCAACAGGAGTTCGCTCACCTCGTTGAACCCGTTGTAGAGGGACCCGATGCCGGGGATCGAAGCCATAAACGCGTCGAACTGTGCGCCGATCCGACCGCTCTCAGAACTGTACTCGGCTCCGAGGCCGACTCCGACAGCGAGGGCAAAAAACAACGCAAGGGTCACGACGGTCACGACGGTACGGCTTTCGATCCCCGGAATCTCGACGATCGCGGTGACGAGTGGGCTGATCGCGCCCGCGATGAATCCGAGTGCGATCGAAACGATGAGCAGCGTCACGACGAGCGGCAGCAGTATCGCCAGCCCGCGGATGAATGCATCCCTGAGCGTTTCGATCGTCCCGGGTGGCGGCCGCGACCCCTCGTGATCTGAAAACCCCATTGGGGACCGTGACACGCCGATCGGTCGAAAGCCTTGTGGGCAGCCGCGGGCGCTCCCGGGGCTCGGGCGGTGGAGTTATATTCGACCGATCCGTACAGTATGGCAGTGAGTGTCACCATCGAGCTCCGTGCGTTCGACACCGGTGACGACGGATTCGTCGAAGACGCGTGGGTATTAAAGGAGCGTATCCGCCGCCGGGAGGGCGTCCTCAAACAGCGACGCGGGTTCTTCACCGACGCGTACCGTCGCTCGAAAGTGTATGCACTCGTCGAACCGGGGTACGACGAGGAGACGCTCGTCGGGTTCGCCTCGACACGCCGGGACGGCTACATCCTCTTTTTGGCCGTCGCCCCCGAGTACCGGGGGGAGGGATTCGGCCGACAGCTCGTCGCCGCGGTCGCCGAGGACCACAGTTCAGTCACCTGCCACGCCCGTGCGACCAACGACGAGGCGCTCTCCTTTTATAAACATCTCGGCTTCGAGGTCGAACGCCGCGTCGAAAACTACTACGAGGACCGCGGCGACGCCTACTACCTCCGGCTCGGCGATGGGGGGCTGGCCTCGAAGCTCTCGCGGTTCGTCCCCGGGGCGTAACGTCGCGGGAGGTCCGGGCGCGTGATCGAGAGGCAACGCTTTTTCACCCGCCTGTCGAAGCCGGGGTATGGACGGCCGCACCCGTGAGTATCTCAAAGGTCGGTTCGGCGACCACTACCGCCGAACCGACGTGTCGCCGCCGCCCGCCGGGAACGAACGGGAGTGGGGGTACATCACGTGGGGCTCCGGCGGAACGACGATGGTCAGACATCACTCGCTTCTCGACCTCGCCGGTGGCGGCGACCTCGGCGGATTTTTGGCCGCCGAACGGCCGCGACACGTGTATTTTTCGGCGGGTCGGTACGACGACCCCGGCGCGGGATCGATGGGTGCGAAGGGTTGGCGCGGATCGGATCTCGTCTTCGACCTCGACGCCGATCACCTCCCGGGCGTCGATCCCGAGACGACGAGCTACGCCGACATGCTGGCCGAATGCAAGGGCGCGTTGCTCCGCCTGCTCGACCTCCTTGAGTCCGATTTCGGCTTCGAGGATCTCGAGGTCGTCTTCTCCGGCGGACGGGGGTATCACGTCCACGTCCGCCGCGACGACGTTCTCGAGTTGGGTCGGCGCGCGCGCCGGGAGATCGTCGAGTACGTTCTCGGGGAGGGCATCGAGTTCGACGACATCGTCGCGACCCGTGCTGTCTCGGGGAGCGCGGGCCGGAGTTCCCCGGCACAGAAGCGGACGCTCCCAGACGGCGGCTGGGCTGGACGAACGAAAACCAGGCTCGACGCCTTCCTCGACGAGCTGCTCGCGACCGACACCGACGACGCCGTCGCGCGGCTCAGGGAGTTCGACGGCATCGGGGAAGGAAAGGCGATGGCGACGCTCAACGCCGCGACAAACAACCGGGCGGAGCTCGAGGCGGGGAACATCGACGTCCACCCCGCGGTGTACGGACTCGCGCGTCACCTCTTCGGCGAGGTCGTCGAGGCGCAGTCGGCGCCGATCGACGAACCCGTCACGACGGATATCAACCGCTTGATCCGGCTCCCCGGAAGCCTCCACGGCGGGACCGGGTTGGCCGTCACGCCCATCGATCGGACGGATCTCGATGCGTTCGACCCCCTCTCGGACGCCGTCCCCGAGACGTTCCTCGGAAACGAGATCACCGTGTTCGCCCGCGAGGAAACGACGATCGAACTCCGCGGCGAAAGCTTTAGGCTTCCGGAGGGTGTCCGTTCCGTCCCGGAGCACGTGGGCGTCTTCGCGATGGCCCGCGGACACGCGAGCAAGGCAGGAGAATGAATCTCGACGAACTACAATCCGTACAGGCACGCGAGCGCCAGTCCAGCGACCTCCAGCACCTGCGATCGTCGTTTTATTCGGAGGTCGGGACGTTTATCGGCGAACTCAACGAGAAGCGCGCGCGGGCAGTCGAGGCCGCGGACGACCCCTTCTCCGAACCGGAAGTCAGGCGACTCACGGACGACATCGAGACCGCCGAATCGACTGTCGAGGCGATCTACGAGCGGCGCGTCGGCAAAGTCGTCAAAAAAGCCTCCATCGCGGCCGCGGGGATGCCGGTCGAGGAGGACGGACTGACGAGCGAGGAAGCCGACCTCTTCGAGACGCTCGTCGCCCGGATCGAGAAGAACCGCGAGACCGTCCTCTCGATCCTCGACGGCGACGCGCCGTCGGTGTCGTGTTCCGTCGACGAAGAGGGGCCCGAGTACGGTCTCGACGACGGATCCGGCGGCGAGGATAGGCCCGCCCCGGGCGCCCCGCCCGAGTCGACGGCCGCCGCGGCGGACGACGGCGTCAGCGCCGCCGAGTTGATGGGCGATACGTCGTCCGCCGGCCCCGTGGAACCGACGGCCGACCCGACCCCACCGGAGGAGTCGACGGGGGCGGGCGCGGCGACCGCCCCCGACGTGCCCTCCGTCGAGGCGGTGTCGCCGGACTCCCCGCCGTCGGCCGTGGACGACGTTTCAGGGTCGGCGGACGACCCCGTCGCCGAGACGCCCGCTGTCGGGGAAACGCGGCCCGACGACACCCGAGCGGACCGCGCTGGTGGTTCGTCCACGGGAGACACAGATTCGGAACCGCCCTCAGGCGTCGTCGGCGTCCCCCGGACCACCGTCCGCATCACCGCGGATATCGGCGAGATCGTCGGGGCGGACGACCGCGATTACGACCTCGGCCCGGAGGACGTCGTCACGCTGCCGGAGCCGAACGCCGACGTCCTCATCGAAAAAAACGCCGCCGAACGGTTGTAATCCGGGCCGCTACGGGTGGAGAAACGACCGGATCGCATCGTCGAACGCCGACGGCCGCTCGAGCATCGGAAGATGCGCCGCGTCCGCGATCTCCCGAAACACGCAGTCGGGCAGCTTCGCGGCCAGATACTCGTGAAACGCCGGAGGTGTCATTGGATCGTGTTCGCCACAGACGGCGAGCGTCGGGACCACCACCTCGTCCATCCGTTCGCGAACGTCGAAGGCGTCACACGTCTCGAAATCCCGAAGCGTGACGGCCCGGCCGGCCGCCCTGAGACTCCGTTTCGACGGGCCGACCATTCGCTCCGTCGGTTCGTGAAACAGTGTCCCCGGGGCGTGTAGTGACTCGATCGCGGCCTCGAAATCCGATCCGAGTCCGTCGAGAAACGCCGAATCGACGGAGAGCTTCGCGCCGGTGTCGGCGAGAACGAGAGCAGCCGGTTCGAGGCCGTGTTCGAGTATCGCCCACATCGCGACGGCGCCTCCCATCGAGTTTCCACAGAGGACGGTCGCGCCCGTCTCCGCACAGACGGCGACGACGTCCTCCGCGTATGCATCCAACGTTTCGCGCCCGGGGGCGGTCGAGACGTCGTCGCTTTCGCCGTGTCCGGACAGATCCGGGACGACGGCCGGTGGGGAGTCCGAATTCGAGCACTGTTCGGTCCAGATCCCGTGACTCCCGCCCGCGCCGTGGATATAGCAGACGACCGGTCCGTCCTCGCCGCCGCCCCGCCGATACGCCGTCGTCCGGTTCGTGTGGGACACAGTCTCCATACCCAACCGTGTCGCCCCGCGAGCGAATAACGTGACGATCCCCACTGAACGCGATACGTATACTGCAAAACGTCCGCATGAGGAGGGGCCGAACCGCCCCGTGAGGGTGGGGCATACGCGACCGAACCGCAATTACACCGATAGGTGAGTATTTGACGCTGTATTGCGGTTTTGAGCGATAGTTTTATATATTTTAGTGACTAACTCTTGGTTAGTATGACTGAATACATGCAGTCGATCCGTGGCGGGACGGACAGTGTCGTCCGTCGCTACGAATACGATGACACCGTCGTTTTGGCCGCCGACTTCGGCCCCGTCGAGGGGTCCGTCGACGTCGTCGACGGAACCGCGATGGTCGTCGTCGACGACGAACAGTACGAGTTCGACGTTCCCGAGGGAGCCGTCCGTACCGTTATGAACAACGGGGTCGTTACAGTCGAGGTGGAGCGATAACGCATGCGACTCACTGTCAAACCACTCAAACAGAAGGACGCCGGTAGAGGGCTCGCCGCAATCGACCGCGCGGCCATGGACGAAATGGAGCTTGAGAACGGCGACTACATCGTCATCGACGGCGGGGATTCCCGCGCCGTCGCCCGCGTGTGGCCCGGCTATCCCGAGGATCAGGGCCGTGGCGTCGTTCGCATCGACGGCCGACTCCGCGGTGAGGCCGACGTCGGGATCGATGATAAGGTCACCGTCGAGGCCGCCGACGTGAACCCTGCAAAGGAGATCACCGTCGCGCTCCCGCAGAACCTCCGGATCCGCGGCAACATCGGCCCGCATATCCGCGACAAGCTCAGCGGGCAGGCCGTCACGACGGGGCAGAACGTTCCCTTCTCGCTCGGTCTCGGCCCGCTCTCGACGCAGAGCGGCCAGCGAATCCCGCTTCGGATCGCCGACACCAACCCCAGCGGTACGGTCGTCGTCACCGATTCGACAGAGATCGCGGTGAGCGAAAAGCCCGCCGAACAGATCGCCCAGACCGGTAGCGAGGGCGCCGGCTCCGCGGCAAACGCCGGAACCCCCTCCGTGACGTACGAGGATATCGGCGGCCTCGATCGCGAACTCGAACAGGTTCGTGAGATGATCGAGTTGCCGATGCGACACCCCGAACTGTTCCAACAGCTCGGTATCGAGCCCCCGAAGGGCGTCCTGCTCCACGGCCCGCCGGGGACCGGGAAGACGCTCATGGCGAAGGCCGTCGCCAGCGAGATCGACGCCCACTTCACGAACATCTCCGGCCCCGAGATCATGTCGAAGTACTACGGGGAGAGCGAGGAGCAACTCCGTGAAGTGTTCGAGGAGGCCGAGGAGAACGCCCCCGCGATCGTCTTCATCGACGAGATCGACT